>JAJXXG010000251.1:0-2102 GCA_021781255.1 Acidobacteriota bacterium | reverse complement strand
CATGCGGTGCGCGCACCAGGCTCGAACGTCACGCTGGCTCCGGAAACGAGCGCCGGGTCTGGCGCCGTGAACAGCGGATCAATGCGAACGGTTCCGGTGAACCAGTCCGATGGGCCCTTGGCGGATGCTTGCGACCCGACTCTCTTGATTTTCATGTGCTTCTCCTTTGACTTTGTATTCTTCGGCAAATCAGCAGCGGGGCTCGTCACTGCCAAAGCGCACAGTGCCGCCGCGCTCATGCAAAACTCGCGTCGCCCGATCGTGTTATTCATGGTGCACCGATTTCCCGCGGCACGATCCTGACCGTCGCGGAGCGGGCGCGCTTTCCGATCATCGGCGGGAGGTAAGGGCTCCCATTGTACTTGCCGCTATAGGCATCATCGATGCGATCGTTCACGGGTTCCTCTACCGGCTCGAAGGCAACCTCGCGCGTCAGACCCGCCGCTGTGATCCTGCCAGCCCTCTGCCGCCGCGCAGCCTGGTACCAGCGAGAGCTCTGCCCGTTGTAGGCGCGCACATAGAGGGCACCATCCACTACAACTGACCAAATCCACGTAGGCGTGCCGTAGGTCTTCCCGTCATCTCGAAAAGGCGAGATGTGTAGATCGTCCGTCGTGGCGATTTTGTCTACTTCGTCCTTCGCCCATGTGCTCATATGACTGTTCCTTTCGCGTCTGGAACGACGCGGCGACTTGCCGCCTACTGGGCGAGCTCGATCCTCACCTGTACTGATCCCGATGCGTTGAATGCTTCTACGCCACTCTCGATTCTCGCGATCGGGATGATGCCAGGAGAGGGTATCGACTTTCCATCCTGGTGGTAGTAAATGGCAAACTGATGATCCGGAGACCAGTAAGCAATATTTCCAACTTCGTACCTGCTCTTCCTAGGACCATCTTCGGAAAGTGATTTGGGCAAATCGCCATACTTCTCCCGCCCGAACAGATCATTCATCGACACGCTCAAAGGAAGCACGGAAACAAAATCAAGCGCGGTTGCGTTATCAGCTAGAGAGGCGGTAACAACCTTGCCTCCGATGTTCAGATTGAGCTTCATGCTGTGACTCCTCTGGGCAGAAGGTGATCCCGGATTCTGGCTGAACATAGTGTGGCTGCCTTGGCCGGGCAGAACGCCCATTGCCATCACCAGCGCACTTAAATACAAGGTTCCCGCCATCCTCATCGCGGCTCTCCTTACCTCTTTCCATTTGGAAGCAGAAGGGTCTTGATCGCACGGCGCTCATCCATCGCGCGATAGCCTTCCGCCACCTGTTCAAGAGGGAGCACCAAATCGAACACCTTGCCGGGTTCAATCGTGCGATCCCACACGAGCTGGATCAGGTCTGGCAGATAACGGCGCACCGGTGCTGGCCCACCGTGAAGATGGACGAGCGAGAAGAATACCGGCCACATTTCCAGCTTCATTCCATGCGGGACACCCACATAGCCAATCGAACCACCGGGACGCGTAGAGTGAATCGCCTGCATCATGGAATCCTCGCTTCCGACGCACTCGAGAACAGAGTCTGCGCCTATGCCGCGAGTGAGTTCCTTGATCCGCTCGACGCCTTCATCCCCGCGTTCCGTTACGATATCTGTCGCTCCAAACTCCCTCGCGAGCTGCTGGCGTTTTTCGTGCCGGCTCATCGCGATGATTCGTTCCGCGCCCATGATTTTTGCGGAGAGTACGCCCATCAAGCCAACAGCGCCATCACCCACAACGACGACCGTCGATCCTGGTTTTAGATTCGCAGCGTCGGCAGCGAACCAGCCGGTTCCGAAAACATCGGAGGTAGTAAGAAGGCTCGGAATGATGTCGTCAGATGGTGCTTCCGACGTCGCCAGGAGAGTGCCATCCGCAAGTGGGACTCGAAGGATCGGTGCCTGCGCACTGCTCATGAACTCGATGTTCTGACATCCAGACTGGTAGCCTGCCTGGCAATTCGGACACGTATTGTCGGAGATGCAGAATGAGCCGATCACGAACTGGCCCGGCTTTATCGTCTTGACTGCACTGCCGACTTCTTCAACGATTCCGCAGTACTCGTGACCCATCGGCGTGGGTTGACCGACCTTCTGAATGCCGCGATACGGCCACAGGTC
>JAJXXG010000275.1 GCA_021781255.1 Acidobacteriota bacterium | reverse complement strand
TGCCCTGACATGCCCAGGGCTACCCCCAGCACGTCAAGCAGAACGGCAAGCTGAAGCATGCCTCCGCGGACCGGTCTGACTCCAAGAAAGATAGGCAGCCAGCGCGCGCTGAATCCCCAGATCAGCGGCGCCAAAAGGCCCCATCCAAGCAGCACAAGATAGCGCTGGTCAAAGCTATGGGGTCTTGCGGGAGTAACTCCTGCAAGTGCCAGTCGCACTTCCATGGCGAAATTGATGGCAATGGCGAAAAATAGCGCTGCATTACTGACCAGGACGGTCTGCATCCAAGGCTCGATGCGCCGCTTGGTTTTCGGTGCGCTATTGCTGCCGTCAGGCGGTGGTATCTTGTGCTGGCTGGCTGCATAAAGAAACAAAAAAACTGCTACGAGCTCCAGTGCACCAGAAAGCGGAAGAGCAACACGCCATTGCCACAAATAAGCACCTGCAAGCCAGTGCAGTGTAAGCCCTGAAGCCCACAACGCCCAGCACACGATAGGCAGACGACCGCTGTTGGCGCGGGTTTGAGGCTGCGAATAGAAGCCAATGCCAAGCACAAAGCTGCCAATCCAGCCAAATACCTGCGAGTGCCCGTGAGCCTGAATCCACGCTGGCGAAAGCCCGCTGAGCCCATGCAAGGCGGTAATCTTAAGCAGATTTGTGAATCCAAGGATTGTGCCTGGAAGCACCATAAAGAAGATGCCCGTTACAATCCACAAGCGGAACAACAGGCTCTTGCGGCGCTCAGTGACGATCAGCGCAACACGCTCAACTGTGGTTCCAGGATGAACTTCCGCATCAATCAGTGTGGCCATTGCTTCTCTCCGCTTACAGTTCCAAGCGTAGAAGCAGGCAGGAGTTTGCGCAGTGACTTTAGTCGCGCCACCAAAAGAGACGTTATGCGTTGCTTTCCAGTAGGGCCGTCAACCCGTCCAGATCGAGCACTGTAATGTTGCGCGCATCCACCTGCACAAGGCCTTCAGCCTGCAGACGCATAAGGTTGCGCGAAACCAGCTCCCGAACGGTGCCCAGTTGATGGGCCAGTTCCTGATGCGTGCCCGGAAGCTGAATCTCTATACCACTCCCTGTGGTTTTTCCCTCGGCTTGGGCAAGGCGTACCAGCACAGATGCAAGCCGTTGCCGGACAGTCGTGAACGAAAGCTCTTCGATAATTCCCACCAGACGGCGCAGTCGCGCTCCGACCACGGCCAGCATCTTCAGAGCCACTTCCGGGTGCGCAAGGCAGAAGCTACGCAAGTCATCTCTGGAGATGAAAAGAATCTGCGAATCTTCGACAGCGCTGACGGATGCGGGATAGGGAGCGCCATCAAAGACCGGCAACTCAGCCACTGAACCGCCGGGGCCTTCAACGGCCAGTACCTGCTCTCTACCGCTGGCGGAGCTCTTGAAGATCCGCAGCTTACCGCTGGCGATGATGTGCAGTCCTCTGCACGGGTCGCCTTCTGAAAAAAGCAATTCACCCTGCGCATAGTGCTTGCGCACCGCATGGCCGGCAAGCAGATGTAGCTCCTCCGGCGAAAGGTTTGAGAAAAGGGAGGCCGCGCCGAGTGCGGAGACGACATTTCTTTGTTCAGTCATCGGGAATATTCTACCGAAATCGTTCCTGAAGTGACTTTAGTCGCAGCGGCAAATCTTGCAACTCGCTAGATTCGGTCTCAGGAGGTTAGCCATGCCCACACCTGAAACCACCGTCCGCGACATCGCCCTTGAACAACCCGCTTCTATCCGAGTCTTCGAGCGGTTCGGGATTGATTACTGCTGCGGAGGACGCAAACCACTCACCGAGGCTTGCCAGGAACGCTCCGTCGAGCCCCGCGCCGTTCTTGAGGCCATTGAAGAGGCAGTAGCCGCCACTGGCGAGCAGGCAAAGGATTGGACGCAGGTGAAGCTGGAAGCAATCTGCAATCACATTAAGGATACCCACCACGCCTATATCCGCGCCGAGTTGCCGCGCCTTGAGATGCTGGCGGATAAGGTTGTTTCGCGCCACGGAGATTCCCATCCTGAACTCGAACAGATTCAGCAGCTCATCGCTTCTGTGGGACAGGAGCTATTGCAGCACCTGAACAAGGAGGAAATTGTTCTCTTTCCTTATATCACCAACCTCGAACGCAATCTGGCGAATTGCGGTCCCCGTCCTCTGGGCTGCTTCGGAGCTGTGCGCAATCCCATACATGTGATGATGGCCGAGCATGATGCTGCCGGCGAAGCAATGGCTCGTATGCACAGCTTGAGCAACGAATTCACTCCTCCTGAAAGCGCATGCCCCACTTATCGCGGCTTCTATCAGGCGCTCGAAGAGTTCGAGAAAGATCTGCATGAACATGTTCATCTGGAAAACAATATCCTCTTCCCGCGCGCCATTGAACTTGATGAGAGTAACGCATAGCAGCGAAAAATGTGATCATTTTAAGATTGCCCGGGTCGCGACTTTCATGCAGGAGTCATATAATCTTTCTGCGCAAGAACCTCATTCCCCGAGGTGAAGATGATTCCACTCACTGATGCTGAGCGCGCTGTTTATTATCCAACTGACCGCAGATTCAGAATCTGGATTCGGCCGTCGGCTCTTGCCCTGATCGCGTCTCTAATTCTGATTCCTCTCAGTCTGGCGTGGATCGAGGCTAAACTGTGGGGACTTCCCGCTATCGCGTTGAACCCCGCGGCTGTGGTTGGCGCTGCGACTGGCCCGCACGGCTTTCCAGCGTGGATTCGCTGGTGCCATTTCTTCAATCTGTTCTTCACGTTCATGCTGATCCGCAGCGGACTATCCATACTTATGGATCATCCAAGGCTCTATTTCAACGATGGTTGCACGCCCGGCAGCGAGTGGATTCGATTTACGCCGCTAAAGGTCCCGAAGGATCGCCTGTGGACAGCGAAAGACGATAACCGTTATATCTCTCCAGTCGTAGGCCTTCCCGGATACAGCCATTCGATCGGCATTGGACGATGTTGGCATTTCCTCAATGTCTATGGCTTTGTTTTAACTGGGTTTTTCTTTGTCTCTGGACTGCTGACCAGCAACCAGTGGGAACGGCTGGTACCCACTTCATGGGGAATCTTTGCACAGGCATGGAACACCTTTGTCTATTACGCCACTTTTCATCTTCCGCCAGAACCAAATGGGTTCTATGGCTACAATGCCCTTCAGCAATTGGCCTATTTCGCCACAATTTTCATTCTGGCACCACTAGCAATTCTGACAGGAATGGCCATGTCACCAGCCCTCGTAAACCGCTTCCCCCACTATGTGAGGGCTTTTGGCGGGCGTCAGGGTGCACGGTCCATCCACTTCCTTGTCTTGGTCGGGTTCGTCCTCTTTATCATTGCTCATGTCACATTGGTGGTACTCACTGGCTTTCGCCGCAACATGAACCACATCGTCCTTGGCGTGGACAACACCAGCCCCAATGGGATGGTCCTCGGTCTCATCGGACTGGCGCTGGTGGTTCTCTCCTGGGTTGCTGCCCATTACATCTCGTGGTATTTCCCGCGCGGTATGCAACATGTCTCCAAAGCGCTCACTGAGCCAGTGAAACTGCTTACGTTGGATCGCCTTTCGCCGCAGCAGGGTTATACAAAGGATCAGATATCTCCCTACTTCTGGCCGAACGGCAAGATGCCCGTGCGAGACGACTGGAAGCAACTCGCAGCTGGAAACTTCCAGAACTACCGTCTGAAGATTGGCGGAATGGTGGAGAATCCCGTGGAGCTTTCACTGGCAGACCTGCGTGCGCTTGGCGAAGAAGAGACGATCACCATGCACCACTGCATCCAAGGCTGGAGTGGTATCGCTCAATGGAATGGCGTTCCCCTGCGCAGACTCATCGAGCTTGTCCGGCCGAAGCCAGGCGCACGCACAATCGTATTTCATTCCTTTGGCCCCGCGCCGCTGGGTGGCCACTACTACGACACGCAGAGCCTGTATAACGCAATGAAACCCGAGTGTATGCTCGCCTATGGCATGAATGGACAGGCTCTACCGGCCACGTATGGTGCTCCGCTTCGGCTGCGCGTCGAAAATCAACTTGGCTACAAGATGGTGAAGTGGATCGAACGCATCGAATTCGTGGAGTCGGAAAAGCTGGTAGGCAAGGGCGAAGGCGGCAGCAATGAAGATGAAGAGTACTTCGACCTGATACCGAACATCTGACGCCTCTTTTGGACGTCCTTGCAGCCACGGACAAGTCGCCGAAGACCTGACCTGCAAAGCTCATGCACCATTCCAAAGGTTACTCTCAGAAGGAGGCATCGGTCTCGCCGTCTACAGTGTGTCGTCAATGAGCAAATAGTTTTTGAGACACATTCCGAAGCAAATCCCGGAGTCTAGTTTGCCTACTCGGCCATCCGACGAGTGAATGTCAAGAACGGTTGAGATTTCCGCATCTCCGCGAGATCTTGTGAAGATGTCCCCAAGTGCGCCGCCGAATCGAGTGCCACATCATTTCGCGATAGCTTTCCGCACACAGTTTGCGACACCGATAAAGGCCGGTGGGTGCAGGTTCGCGCACAGCATCACAGAGTATGATGTTAGAGACAACAACTGCCACTTCGTACATCTGCTTATGAACACA
>JAJXXG010000105.1 GCA_021781255.1 Acidobacteriota bacterium | reverse complement strand
GCCGGGGGCCCCGGATCAGAAAAAGCCATTTGAGAGCGTCGGCGCTGCTCGTTCTGTTTGACCAGCGGGACGAGACTACGGGACGAAACAGCGAATTGCCATTTTTCGCCTGAGCGGCGATACTGTTTAAGGTTGACCTGATATTCAAAGAAGCTATCCACTCAAAATCTAAAAAATATGGCGCTATCGTCTAGGGGTTAGGACGTGAGATTCGCCGCCGCGCCTGTCACCTAAATCCTAAAAATCCTTCAAATTACTTAAAATAAAAGGGCTTAATCGCCGATTGAGCTATTTGCAAACTTCGGCAATATTGCACTGAAAGTGTTGCTTTTTAGCATATTTTGCAGGAATGGATAGTAAGACTGGATAGTAAGCAATGGCAGAGAGAGCTTCCTGATACTACAACAAACTTGTAGTATTGTGTTATGGCTCAATCGCACCGAGAAGCGTCCCAGCGGCTCTTCGAGCTCGCTCAGCAGCACCAGGGGTTCTTCACAACTAAGCAGGCCAAAGCTGCCGGATTCGCCGAAAACACTCATCCCTATCATGTGCAGGCGGGCAACTGGATTCGCGAACATCGAGGAATCTACCGTCTGGCGCAGTTCCCACTGTCTGACCGCCCAGATCTGGCCCTGTGGTCACTCTGGTCCCGGAACAGACAGGAAGAGGTCGAAGGGGTCTATAGTCACCAGACCGCGCTAAGCCTGCATGAGCTGTCGGACCTGAATCCGGCCAAGCTCCACATGACCGTTCCAACGCACTTCCGCCGCAGTAGCCGTGTGCCAGGGATCGTGGTGCTTCACTACGCGGACCTGCCGACGAGCGATGTTCAGACTGGGCCCGGCTACAATTTCACACGGCCACTACGGACAGTTCTCGATCTGATCGAGGCCGGCACGGTTGAGCCGCTCTTCATTCGACAGGCGCTTCGGCAAGCTGTCGACCGCGGTCTGATCACGCGCAGACAACTCCGGGATATGTCGATGAGTGAGACTGCGAGGGAGATTATCGTAGATGCCCTAAAAGGGGTCGCGTGATGACAGCACCCAAAACTTACGCCACGGCTGGAGCCTTTCGGAGAGCACTGGAAGAGCGTCTTAAGAACCTATCCATGACGGAGCAGGTCGATGTCAATCGACTCCGGCGTCAGGTGTCCTTTGATCGCCTGTTGGCGAGGCTGTTCCGAGACGATGCTGCGCCATGGGTACTGAAGGGCGGTTATGCGCTGGAGCTTCGCTTCAAGTCTGCTCGATCCACGATTGATATTGATCTGACCGTACAGCGAGTTACAGGCGCTGCGGATGACCGAGATGCGGTCCGAGCCATACGCGAAATGCTGCAAGCGAGAGCAGATGTGCCGTTCGACGACTGGTTCGAGTTCACAATCGGAGCGCCGACGATGGATTTGCTCGCAGCTCCGTATGGTGGCGCTCGCTATTCGATCGAAGCGCGCATGGATGGAAGGATATTTGCTCGCTTTCATCTCGATGCGGGCGTGGGCGATGTCATCCTCCAACCGCTCGAAGCAGTGGAATGCCATGACTGGCTTAGTTTCGCGGGAATCGAGAGTCCGCGCGTATGGGTGATTTCCCGTGAGCAGCAAGTTGCAGAGAAGATCCACGCCTACACGCTTCCCCGAAGCTCGCAAAACAGCCGAGTGAAAGATCTTGCCGATATGGCGCTCCTTATCGGCGACGGCCAGCTTGACCGACAAAGAGTTGTCAACGCGCTGCAACTCACCTTTGCGCGCAGAGGGACGCACCCATTGCCGGCGAGTCTGTCTGCGCCGCCGGAGGATTGGCAAACGCCATTCCGGGTTCTCGCCGAAGAATGCGGAATCGACTCCAACATCGCCACGGTTTTCGAGAGCGTGCGTGAGTTTTACGAGGATGCCGTCAAAGGCAGCATGGAGCGGTAGGCCGAGTGCGCAGGCACGGTATGCGGTTATGGGATTACTGACTTAGGATCGATGAAGTGCTGGAGCCCTACAAAATGAGAAATAAGCTGCCGCGCCGAAGGAAGTGCGCCATTACGGAGCCGTGATGAGCAAACCCAAGTCCCAAGCGGCCTGGAGCCAGGTCAAAGCCAAAATCGCCTCTCTCGATCGCAATGCGGTGTTGGGACTGGTGCATGACCTTTACGCCGCCAGCAAGGATAACCAGACATTCCTTCACACGCGGTTCGGGCTAGGCGAAGACGTATTGGCGCCATACAAAAGGACAATCGGCCGCTGGCTGTGGCCCGACGTCCTCCGCAACCAGGATGTGTCTGTCTCCAAAGCCAAGCAGGCCATCTCAGATTACAAAAAGGCCGTGGGTGAGCCGGCTGGTATCTCCGAACTGACGGTCTACTACTGCGAGCAAGCTACCGGGTTCTGTCAGGACATCGGCTCACCAGGACGAGGGATACTTCAACGCGCTTGTTCGAATGTTTGAGCAAGCCATCAAAATGGTTGTGGAACTCGACGCGGCGAGCCGTGAAGGTTACATGATGCGATTGGACCGTGTGCGGCAGATCAGCCATGATTTTGGTTACGGCGTCGGCGACGACATGGACTACCTCGTGGCTGAGAACACCAAAGGCGTCCACAAAGCAGCGCGCTAAGCATGTCCAACAGGAATCCAGAGTCGGAGTCGTTCGAGCGGCGCGATGCCGAGAATCAACGGCTCCGCGAAGAGAATCTGCGTCTGCGGCGTCTTCTAGCCGCTCACAGCATCGCTGTTCCTCCGTCCTCCTCGGAGGACGATGGTTTGACTCAGCCTCAAGAACCGGCTGACGCGGAAACAAAGGAAGAGCGTGCTCGCAAACGAATCGCGCTATTCCGTAGCCTATTTCGCGGAAGGGAAGACGTCTATGCTCGTCGATGGGAGAATCCAGACGGCCGTCATGGATATTCCCCTGCCGCGCTGAAAGATTGGAAAGCGATCAATGCTAGCAAGCCGGAAGATCGGAAAAGGGTCGAGCAAAGCACCAGAAAGTTCCTCCCGCTGACCAACACGGTCATAGAGAATCATCTTCTCGGGAAAGAGACCGTGGGTATTTACCCCCTCCAACAGGACGAAACCTGCTGGTTTCTCGCCGTGGATTTCGATAAGAAGACGTGGGCTGAGGATTCTCAGGCATTTCTTAACTCATGCCGAGAATTGAACGTGCCTGCGGCTCTCGAACGTTCACGCTCTGGAAACGGCGCGCATGCGTGGATCTTCTTTGAGAGTGCTCTGCCTGCGACCACCGCACGGAAACTCGGGTGTGCGATTCTTACTCGCACGATGGAGCGCCGGCATCAACTTGGTTTGGATTCCTACGACCGCTTGTTCCCCAATCAGGACACGATGCCCAAGGGAGGCTTCGGGAACCTGATCGCTCTGCCCTTGCAATTTACGCCGCGGCGCTCAGGCAATAGCATCTTCGTGGATGCAGAGCTACGCCCCTATCCCGATCAGTGGGAATTCTTATCGTCAATTCGGCGACTATCTGGTGCCGCGACTGAGGAGATCGTTGCCGATGCTCAAAGCCACGGTGATTTGATTGGTGTTCGCATCAGTGTCGCAGACGATGAAGATGGGCAAGATCCGTGGACTCTACCGCCATCACGAAAGCGTCTGGAGCGCCCGATTGAGGAGCCGCTGCCCGAGACTGTGCAGATCGTCCGTGCGAATCTCCTTTATATCGAGAAGCAAGAGCTTCCTTCAGCCATGCTGAACCGCTTGCTTCGATTGGCAGCATTCCAGAATCCAGAGTTCTATAAAGCTCAGGCGATGCGGCTTCCAACATTTGCCAAGCCGCGTGTAATTGCCTGCGGCCAAGACTTTCTCAAATATGTTGCAGTACCACGCGGATGTTTGACAGACGTACTGGCCCTTTTGCGCGCACATCGCATTCGGCCCCAGGTTCGTGACGAACGATTCACAGGCACGCAGATCGTCGCGGAATTCAGTGCTCAACTTCGGCCAGCACAACAAGACGCTGCGATAGAGATTGCCAGCTACGACGAAGGAATTCTCTGCGCTCCTACTGCTTTTGGGAAAACTGCGGTTGCTGCTTGGTTAATTGCCGCGCGCAAAGTGAATACCTTGATCCTGGTCCATCGTCAACAACTGCTGGACCAGTGGCAGGAACGGCTGGCGATGTTCTTGGGCGTGCCTGTCAGCTCGATCGGACAGATTGGTGGCGGGAAGTTGAACCGAACCGGCCGTATCGATATTGCGGTCATCCAGAGTCTGTATCAAAAGGATTGCGTAAAAGACTTCGTTGCTGAATACGGCCAGGTCATCGTTGACGAATGCCACCACATCTCAGCTTTCACCTTTGAACAGGTGATGAGGCAGATCAAGGCCAAATTTGTGGTCGGTCTCACAGCCACACCCACAAGGAAAGATGGGCACCATCCGATTATCTACATGCAGTGTGGTCCGGTCAGGTTTGGCATGAGTGCTAAGGTGATGGCGCAATCAAACCCGTTTGAACACAGGGTCATTCCTCGCCACACAGATTTCCAAATGCCACCCAATGCCGGCGACGCGACGATTCAGGATGTGTATGCGGCGCTATCGAACGACGCATCGCGGAATGAATTAATCGCCCACGACGTCATACGT
>JAJXXG010000241.1 GCA_021781255.1 Acidobacteriota bacterium | reverse complement strand
GGCTCTGATGCTGAGCCATGGAAGCCGGCCCCGATTACAGCTTGGTCATCACCGGGCGATCATTGAGTTCTCAGAGCAACATCTCGCCCCAGCACTAGCTCCGACCTTCGCACTTTTTGATCGTATGCGTCGTAAGCGGAATGACGCTTTCTACGACATTGCGCTCATCACTGCAACGGAAGCAGAGGAAGCAGTTGTTACAGCAGAAAACTATCTCACCCTTGTTGCAAGTGATATCAAGGTACGTCTCAAGTAACGTGATTCACGAGTTCGAATTCGGTGTGACTGGGCAATGTTCCGTTTCCACGAGCAAAGACTAGGCAATGGCGTCAACCCGCCAGCGGTCGTGAAGGCCCCTCAGAGGATATCGATCCGGGTCGTTGCCAAAGGACAAGGCGGGTGGCCACAAGTGAGACCGCTCAAAAGGCCAGAGGGGAAACAGGGTTTGGTCCCAATCTCCGACACGTTGCGGAATCTCGACAACATGGTCTTGCGTCTCAGCCGGAAAGTTGAGGGATAAGACTTGCAGTACCAAATGGCCTACTATCATCGTCGTGATGCTCCCAAAACCAGAAGATCCGATCCGAGCGAGGTTGTATTGAATCTCGGCTGCGGCGGCGAACAGACCTGACCCGTTGTAGCGTCCCACCCACATCCGCGTGTTGTATGGAATGCTGAAGCCGGACTTGAATGCCTTTCTCACTTCCGGCAGGTAGAAGCGGGCGGCTTTCTGCGGTTTAGTGGCCTCGATGACCATAGCGGTCTTCGCCGCCCAGATTGTGAGCTTCAATTGCTGCTCGGCGTCCATCTCCACTGAGACATCCCCGGCCAACAAAGCCAAGAGTGGCTTAATGCTCGCTTCCAGTTCGCTCATCCACCCGTTATTACAAACCTGACATACGCACCTGATTTTGAAGTCGCCAGCGTAATGCACTGCTGGACCTGTCCCTAGAGTCTGCCGGACAGGTGGGCGATCCTTCATCGTCTGGAGTATCCAGTCCGGCCAAACATGCTCCCGGCTGTTGGCCCGATTGTCGCAAAAGAGGCACGTCCTTTGACTCAAGAATCACCGTCCGCGACACCGCGAGCAAATGGCGAGCCTAGTTCCTTGCCTACGGCTAACGCGAACCTATTTTGCCCACCGCTTATTGTTAATAAAAGTGACTTGGTCATAAACAGGCTCCAAGGGACGATAGACTCCGTGCTGTTCGGCGTATTGCTTTAAGTATCGATTGCATCCCGCATCCCAGCTAACAACTTCAATCGTCCATCGATGCTTATGAGCTCGTTCGATTTGCTTGATGAAGCCCTTGTTGTCCTGGTAGCCACTTCCGTCACCCGTAAGGAGGACGAGCGTCCCTGGGGTTGGCTCATCGAGAACGCGGTTCGCCATCGCGAGCTGGATCATTTCGTCAACGGCTACTTCTCCCCCCCGTAGCAACCCCGCGCTGTTGCGTATCAACTTCTATACCAAGAGATTCGAAGCGCTTCCACAAGGGATCACTCGACGGCGGTACTGAACCACCAACGAGGCATAGTCGAGCGGTCGCCGATTCAAGACAAAGTCTAAGAGATGCGAAAAGTGGATGCGGAAGGCATCTTCGTCGCCTGGTTCGCGGGCCTTGCAGACCTCTCTACCGACAAGCCAAATGTTCGAATTGTCCCAAAACACGCTTAGTGGCATTCGAGATTATAGCGTGGGGTCCAAGGCATTGCCCAGCTCTACTCCCACACTACGATGCACGCAAGGTATTCCGATATTACGATCTGGACTCGAACGCCTCCGTCTTCGTCAACCGAGTATCGATATTGCCCGTCCTGCACAACAATCCACGGTCCTGGAGAGTCAGCAAACGGTTCCGCCCCGGTGGCTCGCAGAAATGCGCGGCTGTTGATCTCTGGCCATCCTCTAATCTCACCGGCTCCAGCACGTTCAAACTCCTCTCTTTCATCGACTGACATAACCGAAAACAGTCGGAAGACTACTTCGGCAGGTTCATCGACCTGTACCAGACTCAACTCATAGGCGGCGTGTCCTCGTGCTAGCTTCACAACGACATTCTGGACTCGTTTGGCTTCTGGAGTCCAAAGACGGCCACCTTCATCAGTGATGGTTACCGTGGCCTGTATCTGAGCCGCGAGTTTTGGATTATGTTCCAGAGCGCGCTTCACCTTTAGGCGCCTGATTTGTGTGAGAGACGATGAACCAACAAGAACGCATTCCCCAAAAAACAGGCGAAGTATTCCTCGTCGAGGGAGAACCCTTGATTGCATTTGGCGCAGGATTCCACGATGGGAAGATTTTTCGGGAGAGGATCGTCCAGGAGGATCGTGGACGGGACGTGGTCTCTGGTGCCGGGCATCCCTCCGCAGAAGGCGCATGTCCCAAGCAAACGCTCATCCACGAAAAGGTAATGCTCCGGGTTCATCGGCTCTCGACTCCTGCGGGGCCACTGATGCTATGGATGGAATCGAATCTGAAGCAGAATCTTTCTCTCTCGATCATTGCGAGGCAGGCACGCATGAGCATTCGCATCCTGTCGAGGCATTTCGTGGACCAAGTGGGGCTGAGTCCTGCGCAATGGCTTGCGAAAGCCGGGGTTCTCCGGGCACAGCATCTGTTGGAAACAGCCCAGCGTTCTATCGAAAGCATCGCTGGGGAAGCGGGGTTCCGATCTGCGTCCGTGCTCAGGGAACATTTCAAAGACTCCGTGGGCGTATCACCAAGCGTCTGGCGACGATCCTTTGGACCCTCTGATTAGCTCAGATCAAGCCTCTCCACTGATTCCAATTGGATAGCCTCACTTTTGGAAGACATAATCTAAGCAATATCTACTGAGCCGCGCGTGAGCCTGCGATGAGGATATCCACCAGTCTGCGAGCACTCTGCTGCCAGTCTGTGGTGTCAGCCACATGGGCGACGCCGACCAGAGCACGCAGCAGATCGGCAGGCTCTATATCCCGGCGAAGATCGCCGCTCTGGATAGCGCGCTTCACCAGCGCGCGAACTGCCTCCTGGATTTGCAGATACGAAGCCTCGAAAACCTTCTTGGGGTCTCCTGCGAGTTCCTTCAGGGCAGGGGCGATCACCTGCTTAGCGGCGATCGCTTCAACGAACAACAGCAGCCAGGCTCGCAATGCCTCCACCGGAGACAAGGTCTCGGCGAACGTGCGCTGTGCCTCAGCCAGCTTTTCAATTTCAGTTCGGTAGACGGCCTTCAGTAGCTCTTCCCGCGAAGGAAAGTGACGGTATAAGGTTCCTGCACCGACCTCTGCCTGCTTTGCAATCTCGTCGAGGCTGGCTTGCGCACCATATCGAGTGAATGCTTCTTTTGCAACCTCCAAGATGCGCTCTCGATTCCGCAGCGCGTCGGTGCGTGGTTTCCGGCTTGGCGTTCTTGCGTCTGGTTTTGATTTCTTTTTCGCCATTCCACAAACTTTTCTGCAACCGGAGACAGTCTCCACTTATCTATAGGGTTGGGAGACTGTCTCCCTTCTATTGGATGCCGCGGCGGCCCGTCAACCACCGCACTAAGAAATCGTAAGGATCAATGCAGCAGGAGGAGAAAAATGCGTGTTTTTGTGACCGGCGCTACCGGATTTATCGGTTCTGCCATCGTGAAAGAACTTATGGATGCTGGGCACCAGGTACTTGGCCTGGCGCGCTCGGACGCAGGAACCCAGGCGCTCATCGCCGCCGGTGCTGAGGTGCATCGCGGCGACTTGGAAGATCTGGAAAGCCTGCGCAGTGGAGCGGCCGCCTCGGACGCCGTCATCCACACCGCCTTCCGGCACGACTGGACGAGGTTCGCGGAAAGCTGCGAGCTCGACAAGCGTGCGATTGAAGTCATCGGCGAGGCACTCCAGGGTTCCAGCCGCCCGTTCATCCTTACAGGTGGACTTGCCGTGATTGCCCACGGTCATCTCGCCACCGAGGATGATCCGCCGGTTCCCGTCTCCAGTTCACACCCTCGCGCTTCCGAAGCGACCGGTGCGGCTCTCCAGGTGCGCGGAGTGAGCACAGCAGTGGTTCGACTTCCCCAGGTTCACGATACGGTCAAGCAGGGCCTGGTCAGCTATCTCATCGCAGTGGCCCGGCAGAAGGGCGTTTCGGCATACGTTGGCGATGGACACAACCGCTGGGCCGCGGTGCACCGGCTGGATGCCGCGCGCCTGTACCGGCTCGCGCTGGAGAAGCATGAGACGGGCGCACGCTATCATGCCGTGGCCGAAGAGGGTGTGCCGCTCGTTGATATCGCCACAGCGATCGCCCAGGGATTGAATGTTCCTGTCCGGTCCATTTCTGCGGAACAGGCCCAGGAACATTTCGGCTTCCTCGGACTTTTTGCGGGCAGGGACCTTCAGGGTTCCAGTGCGAAAACACAGCAGCAACTCGGATGGAATCCTACCGGCCCCGATCTTCTCACCGATCTCGACAACATGCGCTATGCGCAGGACTGAACAAAGAGGCCGAGGCGCTATCTACAACCCAACTCAATTCAAACCGTTACAGAGGAATCGAATATGAAGAAGACATGGTTCATTACCGGCGCATCGCGCGGCTTTGGCCGCATATGGGCAGAAGCCGCACTCAAGCGCGGC
>JAJXXG010000929.1 GCA_021781255.1 Acidobacteriota bacterium | reverse complement strand
TCTTACCGGCAAACCGGCAGTCTCGCTTTGCCGTTGCGGTGCCTCGGCCAACAAGCCATTCTGTGATGGCAGCCATAAAACCATCGGGTTTGAGGCTTCCGAAACAGCCCCTTCTGCTCAGTAATACCCTGTCTCAGGAGGCTGTATTGCAAGGTTTATGAACCTTCGGGCGGTCTCCGGCATCCATTGGTTCCGGAGACCGCGTTGCCTCAAAAATATTACCGCCCCCGCATTGCATACGCGCTCAAGCTCATTGCCAAGTCAGCATTCCGCCCCGCGCGGGGAGCGCGATATATGCCTGTGATCGTCGCCCCGGGTGAGCTAGGCATCACCTTCATCGGGCATGCTTCTTTTCTATTGCAGATCGGTGGGCTCAACGTTCTTATTGATCCCGTATTCGCTTACTGGCTGGTTCTGTTGCATCGCTTCCGTCGTCCTGGTGTTCGCGTTCGTCATTTGCCGCCGATCCACGCAATATTACTCACTCACGCCCATATGGACCATCTGAACTTGCCGTCGCTACGGCGCGTTCTTCGCAACAATCAAAGATTGAATGCGCCTTCTCCGATCGCGATTGTCCCTAATAACGTTGAAGACGTAGTGAGTAAAGTTGGATTCGCCGAAGTCCGCTCTCTCGCGCGGTGGCAGTCAACGGACATCCGCGGGCTGAAGATCACGGCTACGCCATCGCAGCACTGGGGTGCGCGTGTGTTCACCGACGTGCATCGCGGCTACGGGGGATACGTGCTGCAGCACGATAAGCACTCGGTCTATCACGTCGGAGATAGCGGCTACTTCACTGGATTTAAGGAAATAGGTGAGCGGCTTGCACCTCGGATTGTGTTGATGCCGATTGGAGCCTACAAGCCGGAGGGCTTCCAGCGCGTTCATATGAGCCCGGATGATGCGATCCAGGCGCTTCACGACCTCAAAGCCGAAAGTCTGATTCCGATGCATTACGGGACATTTTCCTTGTCTGAGGAGCCGATGGACGAGCCGCTGCCTTGGCTTTTGCAAGCGGCCGACAAAGCCGGAATTCGTGCAGCGATCGATGTTTTGGGTGAGGGCGAGACGAGAGTTTATGGGCGAAATTCGTAAAAATGAAGCCTGCGTGGTATCGTTTCCATGATCCTCTTCGATCCTGTATAGTCAAACCGGACAGACAGATGAAAACAAAGACTTACTCCATTGGGGTTGACCTCGGTGGCACAAATCTGCGCATTGCAGCCTACACGCACAGCGACGGGCTCATGGAAACCATCCTGCTGCCCACGCGGCTCGCGGCAGGACGCGAAGCCGTAGTGAAAGACATGTGTACGGCCATCCAGACTTTAGAGGCACGCTTTTCCGCGGCACATGAGCTAGTGGGAATCGGTGTTGGTACTCCGGGCCCACTGGAGTTGCCTGCTGGCGTCCTGCATAATCCGCCAAACCTTACCGGCTGGGACGGATTTGAGTTACGCACGGCCATTGAGTCTTGCCTTAACCGGCCAGTCATACTCGAAAGCGATGCCAATGCTGCCGCTCTCGCCGAAGCAATGCTGGGCCTTGGACGATCGATGCATATTGATTCTCTATGCATGCTGACCCTTGGCACAGGAGTAGGAAATGGCATCATTCTGAACGGGCAAGTGTGGGATGGAACAGCCGGTATGGCGGGTGAGGCTGGACATGCGACGATTTATCCGGACGGGCCAGCCTGTCCATGTGGAAGCCACGGCTGCCTGGAGATGTATGCTTCCGCTACTGCCGTGGTCCGCACAGCGAATCAGCGCATCGCAGCAGGCACCGCGTCCTCCTTGGCAGGTAGAGAGTGGACCGCTCACTCCCTGGCGGACGCTGCAGATGACGGTAATCCCGACGCCAGGCAAATCTTTGTCGACGCTGGACGGGCGCTGGGCATCGGACTGGCCGCCCTCATCAACACACTGAACCTACCCTTGTATGTGATTGGCGGTGGACTTGCGCAAGCCTGGCACCTGATGAAAGACGTAATCTTCGAGGAGTTGAATCATCGCAGCTACGTCTACCGGCTTACGGCGCCCGGCAGCCCACTCGCCACCCGCAATCCTTCTGGAACCACGCATGTCCTGCCGGCGGAACTTGGACCCGACGCTGGATTGCTGGGAGCGTGTATCCTTCCATTTGCAGAAAAGAGTCTCGACTAGCCTTCTCCCGAAACTGGTCCGGCTGATTTCGATTTTGTTTTAAGGACGTCTTCGCATGCGCTTGAATTACTACCTGGCCAAAGGCTCATTGGTCGGCGCTCTCGGCGGTCTTCTTTTCGGTTTTGATACCGCGGTTATCTCAGGAACTACCCAGCAACTCAGCCAAGTCTACAGCCTCTCATCCTTCAATCTGGGAGTCACAGTCTCGATTGCCGTCATCGGAGCGGTAATCGGAGCCATGTCATCTGGCGAACTCGGCCAGAAGATTGGGCCGCGGCAAGCGCTGCGCATCATGGCACTGCTATATCTGCTCTCTTCGCTCGGCTGTGCCTTTGCATGGAATTGGCCGGCACTGGTAGTTTTTCGGTTCCTGGGAGGCCTTGGCATTGGTGGTTCTTCTGTTCTAGGCCCTGTCTACATTGCCGAGCTGGCACCCGCGAAATGGCGCGGACGTCTCGTAGGTCTATTCCAGATCAATATCGTGATTGGCATTTTGCTGGCTTATGCTTCGAATTACGTTATTGCGATCGTTAACTCGGGTTCAACCGAGTGGCGCTGGCAGTTAGGCATAGCGGCAATACCTGCAGGACTATTCCTGGCGCTGCTGTATGGCATTCCACGCAGCTCCCGCTGGCTGGTTACGCAAAGCCGCATAGACGAAGCACGAAAGGTGCTGCAGTTGATGGGCTCGCCTAACAGCGAGGAAGAGCTGCAGGAGATCATCGCCTCAATTCACTTGGAGCGTACCAGCAGCAAGGAGCCACTGTTTCAGAAGAAGTATCGTCTACCCATCTTCCTGGCCGTGACGATCGGGCTTTTTAACCAGCTTTCCGGCATTAATGCGATCCTCTACTACCTGCCCTCCATCTTCCACAGCGCAGGTTTCAGCAAGCTGTCCGGCGAGAAACAGGCGGTTCTAGTGGGTGCGATGAACCTTATAGCCACGCTTCTGGCGATGTCCGTGATTGACAAACTTGGGCGGAAAACGCTGCTGCTGATCGGCTCGGTGGGCACCGCGATCTCACTCGCTGGAGTCGCGGCGATCTTCTACACGCAACGTGGTGAGTCGATGCTGCTCTGGTATCTGATTGGATTCATCTTCTTCTTCGGGATATCGCAGGGCTCTGTAATCTGGGTTTACCTTAGCGAGGTCTTTCCAACCAAGGTCCGGTCTAAGGGCCAGAGTCTGGGAAGCTCATCGCACTGGATCATGAACGCTGCCCTCTCGCTTCTATTCCCCATCGTGGCGCAGTATTCAAAGGCAACACCGTTTGTATTTTTTGCCGCGATGATGGCTCTACAATTCTTCATCGTGCTGTTCGTCTATCCAGAAACGAAAGGCATCACCCTGGAGCAGATGCAGCATAAGCTTGGGATTGAGTAGACAAGGGTGATCGCCAAGCCCAGCCGCAGAATGCCACCACATCCTGCGGCTTCATCTCTTAGGCAAGGCTGAACCCACTGCGGCTGAGCGGCAGGCTTCTTACTCTCTTCCCTGTTGCCGCATAAAGCGCGTTACAAATAGCGGGAATCACGGCCGGCAGGGCTGGCTCTCCAAGGCCTGTCGGCGAATTGTCTGTGATTCGCCACGAAACATTGATCTTCGGAATATTCCTCATCCGGGGCAGCGGATACTGCGGGAAGTTGTGTTGCTCCGCAGCGCCGTTGGCAAGCGTAACTTCGATTACCGAATGGCCAATTCCTTCAACGATTGCTCCCTGCACCTGGGTGCTCGCACCGGAGGGATTAATGATTTGCCGGCCAACGTCTGTAACAGCCCAGACCTCATGAATTCGCACTCTGTTCTGCGCGTCCACGCTGAGCTCAACTACTTGCGCGTTGTAACCGAGATGACATGCGTAGGCAGCAATGCCCATTCCTCGACCCGCCTTGCGTTTTCGATTGCGCCAGCCTGATTCCTCGGCGACCTGCCGTAGGACGCCCGCAAGGCGATCCGCCCGAAAGGTGCGATGTTCCTCCGGCTCAACGGGCGTTGACTCAAGGATCTCCAACTGCAGATCGACGGGGTCGCGACTGGCGGCAGTCGCTACCTCGTCCAGAAACGACTGCCCCACAAAAGCATAGGCGTTCGAGCCCGGTGCGCGTAGCGGTCCGGTTCGCAGCCACAATGGCATGGTGCTGTAAGCGAGCTGGTAGTGCGGAACCAGACCAGAGGGAAACTCGCCTGCTCCGATGCCTGCCGAGGATGCCGCATGCGGGCCATCGCCAAAGGTTGCCATGTGCTGGCTCCAGGCAATCACCTTGCCCTTTGCATCGAGCCCGGCCTTTAACGCGTGCCAGCCCGCGGGACGGTATGCGTCGTGCCCGAAGTCATCCTCGCGCGACCAAAGCAGCTGGACTGGAGCACCCACTTCACGCGCAATCCATGCGGCCTCGACCATGTAGTCGTTCATCAGACGCCGGCCGAAGCCCCCGCCG
>JAJXXG010000923.1 GCA_021781255.1 Acidobacteriota bacterium | reverse complement strand
CAGAGGCCCGCGCTTCCGAGCTCATCTTCGTCCCCGAGTTCCCGCAATCCGATCCCGTCGTCACCCTCCCCCTCAATGGCCTGAAGAACGGTGCCGTCCCGTTTCCCGCTCGCGGAACCCTCCTTGCCCCCGATCGTTCCTTCCTCTTCACCGTCGACTGGGACAGCTTCTTCACGCTCTTTTACGGCTCCCGCTCCTTCATCACGCGCGTCGCCGCCGCACTGAATCTGGAAGGCTTCTTCGCCTCGCCCAACACCGAGCACGCCTGGTTCAACTACTCCTTCGGCTGCGCCACCATCACCATCTCTCCGGAGCACTGGCAAACCGCCTGACGGTCGCAGGCGCCCCGGCTCTCGGCATGCAAACTTACCGCGACAAAAGGGTGCCCCATCTGGGCGCCCTCTGGGCACGGCGTCCTTGTTCTTTGCCGCAAGAGTGGGGCAGCACGAACCCAAACCCACCCACTTCGTCTCAGGGCATGTCTTCACAGGCTGCGGAAAAAACCCGCCGCTTTGAAAGGGCACGGCTCTACAGATTGCAGAAAAGCTCAGTTGAAGGGGCTTTGCAACAAGGGCACGACTTTACCGCTTGCGGAAAAACTCAATCAGAGGCAGGTTTGTAACAAGGGCACGGCTTCAGCCGGGCAGTCAAAGGCCGCATAAAATCAAGGGCTCTAGCCCCTGAGGGATGTTTTTCATCAAACTGACCCACTACTAACTTCCCAGGACGCAGAAATGCGAGGCGGCGGATAACTCTCCGCCGCCCTGCTGTTTTTGACGCCGTCGGTTCAGTTGATCTGGTTTGCAGCTACGCGGGATTTCTTGAGCCCCTCGCGCCGTCGTTGTTCGAACTGGAGACGGATCTCAGGGCCTTTATCGGTGGGCAATGATTCAAGAACCTCATCGAAGAGATCCTGCAGTTCCTCCCTGAACTCGCCATGGCTGAAGATATAGAGCTGGTTCCGCCGGATGCCGGCCAGTACCCTTTCGCCCACTTCTTCCGGCGACATCCCCGCTGTCGTGTTGAGTTCCGGCACGAACGCCATTGCCTTTTCGTTCTTCTCGCTGCTCGACGAGGCAAGCTCCGGCGGCCGCATCTTCTCGCTCTCATAGATCCCGCTATTGATCAGGCCCGGGCAGAACACTGAAACGCCAATGTTGTATTGGTACAGGCTGTAGCGAAGCGCTTCGGTGAGCCCACGCACTCCGAACTTGGCCGCCGTATAGGTGACTGCGGCAGAACTGGGAAGGAAAGCCGCCATGGACGCGGTATTGACGATGTGTCCGCCTTCCCCGTGCTTGCGCAGGCGGGGAATGAACGTCGTCACTCCATTGACCACTCCACCCAGATTGACGCCCAGAACCCAATCCCAGTCGTTGTAGGTCACGTCCTCAACAGGGACAAAAAGGTTGATGCCGGCATTGTTGCAAACGAGGTGAACCTTGCCGAAAACCCGCTCCGCTTCATCTGCTGCCCGCGCGAAATCCTCGCGGTTGGTGACATCGAGGCGGACCGGGTGCACGCGGGACGAGTCTAACTGGGTCATGGCCTTATCCAGGCGGTCCTGCCGAACGTCGGCAATCACGACCTTCATCCCGGCTTTTGAGAACACGCTGGCCATGCCAAATCCGGCGCCGCTGGCCCCGCCGGTAATGAATGCTACCTTCCCTTCCACATCCTTCATCGCTTATCTCCTGCAACATGAAATTGACAAACCCAAACTCCTCTTGCGCCACCGGGAAATCGCTTTAACAACCCGCTACGCCCGGCATCTGTCACTCTTCAGCGGCCCGGCGTTTTGGAGACCGCAGCGTTTCAATGAGCTCCGGGTTGTTCGTAGTTGGTGTAGCCGCTATCACGGCCTGATAGCGTGCAGTAATGGCGTCGCGCCACTCGCCGTGAGTAATGATGTAAAGATCGTCGTTCTTAATGGCCTTGACGACCATCTCTCCCACTTGCTCGGGCTCCATCCAGACATCGGACACGATCCGCCTCCCCAACCGGGCCTCAGACTCCTTGTAGCCGGTATTCTGCTTGAAGCGGTCCGGACGGTTCTTCCATGCCTCATGTATGTTCGACTTGATCGGTCCCGGGCAGAGCACGGTAACGCCAATGCCGCTGGGCAGCAGTTCTGAGTGCAACGACTCTGACATCGCAATCACCGCTGCCTTGGTGGTGGCATAAATCACCATCCACGCCGGCATCACGGTCAGCCCGGCCAGTGAAGCCGTGTTGACGATGTGCCCGCCTTCCCCGTGGCGGCGGATACGAGGCAGGAACGTCTGCACGCCGTTGACAACCCCGACAAGATTGACGCCGATGCCGAAGTCCCAATCGTCGTAGGTAGCTTTATCGAGGGGGCCTTCCAGACCGACGCCGGCGTTGTTGACGATGATGTGCACCTTGCCGAAACGGCGCTCCGCCTCATCGGCGGCAGCCGCCATGGCAGCGCGATCGGTAACGTGAAGGCGGATCCCATGCACCGATGCCCCCTGCAGTTGGCTGTTGAAGTACGCAAGCGCGCAGTCGAGATGATCCTGGCGAAGGTCGGCAATGACAACCTTCATACCGTTCCGCACGAATACCTTGGCAATGCCGAGGCCGATACCGCTTGCGCCTCCGGTTATGAATCCGACTTTCCCTTGCAAGTCCTTCATGATGACTCCTTATTTCTCCAATGCCAAACGCGATCAGCGGCATTCGAAGTTCTGTGCGTCTTCCGAATTTCCCTGCCCCTTGTACTGAGCGTGCTTCGGGTAAGGACACAACGGGCGGCTGCGCCCTGGGAAGGCCTTGCCGGTCGCGACGACCGACGTGGGCGTGATTCCCTTTTCTACCCAGTTGACCATTGCGCCTAACAAATCGAACTGATCGAGCGAGGGGCCTCCGCTGCAGTGGGCCATTCCCGGAACGAAATAGAACTGGCTCCACTTTGATACGGCTTCGGGTCCGCCATTATCGGCAACCATGTTTTTGTAATAGTCAAAAGTATCGAGCGGTGAAAACCACGGATCGCTGTCGCCGTTGTAAAAGATCAGTTTGCCTCCATGCGCGGCGAAAGTTGTCAGGTTCGTACTCGTCGAATCCACCAGCGGCTGAATCGCCGTCAGCGCTTCCTTATCGACATCGATCTCCGTGGCAGTTGGCGGGGGGCCGAAGATGCCTGGGCCCGGCACAAGTAATCCCGCATTCGGGGGGCCCGACGTGATGCCCGCGTCATAGAGGTAAGCGGGATACACCTGGATGCCGCTCGCGGTCTTCGGCCCGCCGAGGGCCTTCTTGATGGCGGCGGCCTTGTCCGGAGCCAGGCAGGAGTCGCTCTGACCCTTCTTGCAAACCAGCGTCTCGGGATCGAAATCGCATGCCAGCGGGTCGGAGATCATGCCGTCGGCGATACCGTCTTTGGCGTCGCAGCGCTTCATGAGCGCATCCATAATAAGTTTGCGGTCGGCATCGGTGATGGCCTGCTCGATCAGCGGTTTCCCGTCTGCATCCTTCGGAGCAATCTGATTGAAGACAACGGGAATCCAGTGCGCGAAGGCCAGAGTGGCAAATCCGGTGCGCATCGCCGGATCGCCCGAAATAATGCCGTCAAAGGCCGTGGGATAGCGCTGCGAGAGCACCATTCCTTCCCGGCCGCCGGTGGAGCAGCCGGCAAAATACGAATATGCGGCAGGTTTCCCGTAGTACTCGGCAATAATCTGCCTGGCCAGGGTGGCAACCTGGGCATTGGCAAGATATGCAAAGTCCAGATAGGCCTGCTGGTCTTTCATGAAACCGAAATCAAACGCCCCGCCGTGGCTTTTGTGGCCTGTGTCCGTAGTGACCACCGCGAATCCGCGCATCAGCCCGGGCGTGTCTCCGGCCGCAATCAGGCCCAGCGGCGCTTGAACAAAGCCATTGCCGCCGCCTCCACCTTGCATTAAGAAGTCGCTGTTCCATTTGTCCGGCATCGCCAAAGCAAATCGAATCCCGAACTCCTCGCCGCCAACTCCGGTGCGGCGATTGATGACGCCTTCGACTCGGCAATATGCGGGAAGCGGCCCCCAGTGATCGGGCCCCCAGGGGGCGGGCTCTGTGGTGCCGGCGGCAACCGGCGCGGCCTTGGTGATTTCTACTCCCGAAGCCTTGAAGTTCATCAGGCTGGCGCAGGAACTGGACTGCTGCGCCCACGCGCATTGAGCCACTGCAAATGTGGCCCAGAATACCCGCCATAGAAACTGCGAACGCATATTGCATCACCTTCTCGCGCCAAAGATTGCGCGGAGAGCTGTTCTGACATCAGAGCTTCGTCGCTGTGGTCTCTGCAAAGATGGGGTTTGAAGTCAGGAACGCAATCTCAGAAGCTCGTGCCTGGTTGATCGGTTCATCGGGAAACGCGGCCAGCATGGCTTTTGCCCGTTCCGCGAAGCCTTCCTTGAATTCCGGGTGAGTGAAGATATAAAGGTCGTTGTTGCGGATGCCGCGCAGCACCCGTTCCCCGCATTCTTCAATCGACATCCAGTTGGGAGAATTCGGCCTCTTTTCGAGTTGTTGTTCCAGCTCCGCAAAGCCGGAGTCTTTCTTGTACTTTTCCGGCCGCGTCCTTCCGGTCTGCTGAATATTGG
>JAJXXG010000485.1 GCA_021781255.1 Acidobacteriota bacterium | reverse complement strand
AACGATCCTCGAAGCTGTGCGCATCGGTAAAGAAGATCCACTCGCGCATCTGGTCGCGATAGAAGTAGAACCAGGCGGTGTGGTCGACAGGGTCCCACTGCGGCTTGACGTTGTACTCCTGCTCAATGAGTGCGACATCGGGCTCGCCGATGTAGTCAGCGGTCTGGTTATGGCGCTCCTTACCGTCAATGACTGGGTTGCCGGTGTACCAGTGGTAGCCGTAGAGCGGTATGCCGAGGGAAAGCTTTTGCGGCGGGACGACTTTGAGGGCGTAATTGATGTTATCGACGGTCCACTGCCATCCAGCAACGGGGCCGGGAGTGGTCCAGCGAGTGTGCTGGTCATAGGTCATCAAGCAAATGAGGTCGACAGATTTGGCAAGGGCTTTGAGGTCATAGGCGCCCCGCCAGTCGGAATATATCCAGCGGGCAAAGGCACTGGCTCCGGGATAGCCGGGTGCGTTGGGTACGGTTGCGATGCTGAGCTTGAGGCCTGCGGCATGAAGCTTAGCGGCGGCGTCCGCGACCAATGCAGACAGCGCGTCACGGTCGGTCCAGACGATGTCCTCAAAATCAAATTGAATTCCCATATAGCCGTGCAGTTTGCATTGCTGGATGAGGGATTGGATCATGGCCTGTTGCCCGGCGGGGTTGTTGAGCAAAGCGTGGAACGCCACCTTGCCGGTGCTGCCGATGATGGGCATAACGGGAAGGTTTTCCTGGTGAGCGACGCGCAGGACCTCGGGAATGGGCGCGCCGGTGACCAGTCCGGTGGCGTCAACGGAATACCAGGTGGGAACAAGGATGCCAATCTTCCTAGAGTGTGCGAGGAAAGAGCGCACGGAGTTGGGGCTGTTGGTCATGTAGAAGAGCGCGACGGGCTGGTTTTGCGCGCGCGCATAGGCTGATAAGGAGATGAGAAGGAAGGTGCAGAGGAGGCTGTGAAGCAGAAAGCGGGTGCGCGGCTGCGGATTTGTCAACGGACAGGACCTCCGGGTGAGTGAATTGTTTGGACAACGTAAGTTTACGCGCCGAGAGCGTCGCGGATGGCGGCAGCGATGGCTTCCGCATGGCGGCGCATGGTTTCTTCCGATTCGGCCTCGATCATGACGCGGGCAAGAGGCTCGGTTCCCGAGTAGCGGATTACGACGCGTCCATTATTGCGGAGCTCTTCCTCAGCCGCGCGAATATGGGCGGCGACCTCGGGGATCTCTTCGAGCGGCCTTTTCTCGCGGACGCGGACGTTCACGATCACCTGAGGGAATACTTTAAGGTCGGCAATGAGCTCGTGCAGGGACTTGCCGGAGCGGCGGACGGTGTCGAGCACAACGAGCGCGGTGAGAAGGCCGTCGCCGGTGGTGGCGAGATGCGGGAAGAGGATGTGTCCGGATTGTTCGCCGCCGATGGATGCGGATTTGGCCTGCATCATTTCCAGGACGTACTTGTCGCCGACCGGGGCGCGGAGCATGGTGATGGAGTCTCGGCGGAGTGCCGCCTCGAGTCCCATGTTGGACATCGTGGTGGCCACGACAAGGTTTCCGTTGAGCATGCCGCGGGCCTTCAGGTCGCGGGCGGCGAGGAGAAGGACGGCGTCTCCGTTTACAACCATGCCGTGGGAGTCGGCGAAGAGGGCGCGGTCGGCATCGCCGTCGAAGGTAATGCCGATATCGGCGTGGTGTGCGGCGGTCTCAGCAGCGACGATCTCCGGGTGCAGGGCGCCGCAGTTGGCGTTGATGTTGCGGCCGTCGGGTTGGATGTGGGTGAAGTGGACGGATCCGCCAAGACGCGCTAAGAGATCGGGCGCGATTGCGGATGCGGCTCCGTTCGCGCAGTCGAGGACGAGCGAGAGGCCGTTGAGGTCGAGTCCGGGGACCGCGGCGAGCAGGAAGCTCTCGTAGTCGCCACGGAACCTGGGGTCAACGGGTGGAGCAGCGAGTGCGGCAGGGTCGGGCACAGAGATGGATTGGAGCCGCCGGAAGATCTCTTCTTCAATGCGGAGCTCGGTGGCGTCGGGGAGTTTGTATCCGTCGCCGCCGAAGACCTTGATGCCGTTGTCGTGCCATGGATTGTGGGAGGCGGAGATGACGACTCCGGCCGAGAAGCCGTGCTTGCGGGCGAGGTAGGCGATGGCGGGCGTGGTGATGATGCCAGCGGACTTAACCGTTGCGCCGCCTTCGGTGAGACCAGCGGTGAGTGTCGCGGCGATCCACGGGCCGGACTCGCGCGTGTCCATGCCCAGGATGATGGAGGGCTGAGGCGACTGGTCCTTGAGCTGGTGGGCGAGGGCGAGGCCTACGGCATAGATTGTTCTTGCGTCGAGGGGAGGTTCGCCGGCAACGGCGCGGATTCCATCAGTTCCGAAGAGTTTTCTCATGATCCTTTATCGGGCTTGATTTCGGTGATACGGCTCTTGACTGATCCGCTCGCGAGCCTAGTGGAGAGTGTTTGTCCGGTGGTGAGTGTCGCGACATCTTTGAGGAGGATGCCCTTTTCGTCGTACACGAGGGCGTATCCACGATTGAGAACGGACAGAGGGGAAAGCGCAGCGAGCTGCCGCTCGAGAGCCAGCAGTGCGGCGCGGCGTGATTGGAGCATCTGAGACTGGGCGCGGGTAAGGCGCGACAGGTTGTTTTGAAGTCGCTCACGCAAGAGGGTGATGCGCTGCGCGGCGTCGTTTCGCAAAATGGCGGAAGCGAGGTTTTGAAGGCGCTGGGAATGCTGTTGCGCGCGCGCGCGCCAAGCGGTTTCCATACGAAAGCACAGCTCGTCGATGCGCTGATGGCGGCGGTTGATGCTGTCCGTGATGCGTGCGAGCGAAGCGTCGGCGGCCAGGCTGGAAAGACGCTCGCGGGCTTGCATGACGAGATAGCGCGCGGCGCGGTGGAGGCGCTGGGTGAGCTGCTCGACGTGGTCCTCGATCTTATGCTGGGCAGCGGTGATGAGCTCGGCTGCGGCGGATGGCGTGGGAGCGCGGAGGTCAGCGGCGAAGTCGGCGATGGTGAAGTCGGTTTCATGGCCAACGGCGGAGACCACGGGAAGATCAGAAGCGGCGATGACGCGGGCGAGCGACTCGGAGTTGAAGGGGGCGAGGTCTTCGAGGGAGCCTCCGCCCCGGGCAATGACGATGAGATCGACTTCCTGGGTCTGGTTGAAGTATTCGATGCCCTTGGCAACTTCGGCTGCGGCGGATTCGCCTTGCACGAGCGCGGGATAAAGGATGATGTGGAGTGCGGCGTGGCGGCGGCTCGAGACAGTGATGAAGTCTCGGATGACAGCTCCGGATGGCGAGGTGACAATCCCGACGCAGCGCGGGAAGGCGGGAAGCGGGCGTTTTCGCGCAGCGTCGAAGAGGCCCTCCTGCTGAAGGCGTCGCTTGACCTGTTCGAAGGCGAGTTGGAGCGAGCCGGCGCCCATGGGTTCCATGTGCTCGGTGACAAGTTGGATTTGGCCGCGCTGCTCGTACATGGAGATGCGCCCGCGGAGCAGTACCTGTAGCCCATTTTCCGGGCGGAAGCGCAGGAGCGAGGCCTGTCGGCGGAAGAGGACCGCGGAGATCTGGCCGGAGTCGTCCTTGAGGGTGAAATAGATGTGTCCGGAGGCAGCAGGGCGGAAGTCGGTGATTTCCCCCTCGACCCAGACGTCGGCGAACTGGCGCTCGACCTCGGAACGGAGCTCGGTGACCAGCTCACTTACCTGCCAGATGCGACGTTGAGGAGGCTGGACAGCCTCAAACATCAGGCCAAGCTGTTCGCCGGGTTTGGAGGCGCCTTCCACAACATCCCAGTCTACATGCCCTTACTTGCGAAATCGCATGAGCAGGTAGAGCACCAGGGTGAGGAGGACGCTGAGGAGGATGGAGGTTCCGAGCGGGAAGTAGACGGCGACGTTTTTGCGACGCCAGGCGAAGTCTCCGGGGAGATGGCCGAGCGGGATACCGAAGCGGCCCAGGATATAGACGACCACGCCAGCCAGAACAAGCAGCAGGCCGAGACCAATCAGTAGTCGCGCGAGAGAGAACATCCTGATTTAAGGTTACGCAAGGGACGCGGTTGACGTACAGAGCCGCTTCCTGTTTTGCTGCAAGAGACGAGGAGAGGAACATGCGAGCTCTGCCATTTTGTGCCGGTGTCATCTGCATTTTCCTTGCGCTGCTGGATGCATTCCAGACGGTGATCTTGCCACGGCGCGCGGTGGGACGCTTCAGGATCACACGGATTTTCTACATTGTGACCTGGACTCCGTGGGCGTATGTGGCAGAACGGATCAAGCACGCGCGTAAGCGAGAGACTGTTTTCAGCTACTACGGACCGCTGTCGCTCCTATTGCTGATCGTGGTGTGAGCTGGAGCGCTGGTGCTGGGGTTTGCTCTGATTCTGCACTCGCTGCACTCCCCGTTTGAAGATCCCTTGCGAGCGCATGCGGACTTTCTGTCAGACGTCTATCTGAGTGGTAGGACCCTTTTTACGCTGGGACTTGGTGACATTACGCCGCATTCAGCAGCGGCGCTCACGTGCTCGGAACCAGTTGCCGTACAAAGGCCTCTTCGCCTTGTGCCAGCCGTGTCAGTGTGAGGACCGTGATGTCGTCGTCCTGGCCGAATTTGACGGCTGC
>JAJXXG010001020.1 GCA_021781255.1 Acidobacteriota bacterium | reverse complement strand
CTCGTGCTGCTTCACTATCCCGATGATCTGCTCTTCCGTAAACCGGCTCTTCTTCATCCCCAGTCCTCTCCTTCACATTACGAGAGAACTCCAGTTTTGAATGGCTGAGTTTTCCGGGGGCAGGTCAAGTAAGCGTTCGAAGTTCCCCTCTGGCATGACTGCGGCTTGACAGTTGACGCTTGGTGTATGGGTCGCAAGCGGTGGTCTGTTGAAGAGAAGCGGCGGATTGTAGAGCTGACGCTGCTGCCTGGAGCCAGCGTGGCTCGGGTGGCGCACGCGGAAGGTGTGAACGCGAACCAGGTGTTCCTGTGGCGGCGAGCATACCGGAACGGCGAGATGTTGCCAGCGGATTCGACAGCAACAATTAGCTTGTGGCCAGCTTTGAGCGCCACCGCGGTTGTCTGAGCAACTGCTTCAAGGGTTGAATGAATGGAAAAGTCTGAAGCAACTGCTTGCAACACATCGATACTCGTATGGAGTTCCTTACTGATGAGTTCAGCTAAAGAATGCCCCATGCTCCTATGCCTCCTCCGATGCAGTGCATCAATATACGATTGACATCACAATGAAAACATGCACCGTATCTTAAAGCACATGCAATACGTTTATCGAGACAAATCCATGCAGCTACAGGATAGGAGATTGCCTTGCACGCTGGCTCAAACAACTCGGCCACCCGGAATTCGGCGCCTGAGCGGTTTTTTCGGAGGCGATGGCATCCTCTGCCGCGATTGGCCAGTTGATCTCAATCTCCGGGGCATTCCACAGAATCGTTCGATCCCCGGCGGCGCTGTAGAAATCCGTGACTTTGTGGCCACCTGGGCCGTCTCGCTCAGCACGGCGAAGCCATGCCCAAACCCAGCCGGAATCAACAGCATCTCGCCACCATCGCCGGTCAACTCCACGGCGAGATGCCGGCCAAGGTACTGCGAGCTTCTCCGCAGGTCCACCGCCACGTCCAGAATTGTCACAGCGCCACCCACACCAGCTCGCCCTGCGGCTGAATCTACTGTTAGTGCAGTCCGCACACCATGTTCTTCCGCAACACTGACAAGTGATCCTTCGCCCTGCTCGAAGGTAGACCCTACTCCAGCAGCGAGTCGTGCGTGCCCGTATCCAGCCAGGCCATGCCACGGCTCATGATCTTTACCTTCAGTGTTACCGTTACTCTAGACTTCCATACTCGTCCATCCAGTTTCTCCTCTGCTTTATGCTTTGGTCGGCTCACGCTCGGAGTCTTTTGGATGGATTCCCTGAAAGATCAAACATTCGACTGTCGCCCCCCAGCAAAGCCGGGGGGCTTCCCCCTTTGCTAACTACGCACAGTCTCTCCCTTTCGGAGAACCAATGCATGGCGCAACGTGGCCAGCTGTGCGGCAACCTGTGGATCGCTCTTCATTCGCTCGACGCCCGCCTTCCAGAGCGCCACAAACACGCCAAGCAGTAACCCCAGCAGTGTCGCCACAATGACGATCAGCGCACGTTTGGGAGAAGACTTCTTGTCCGGAGGAATTGCCGGGTCTACGACTTGAATCAGAGCACCTTCTTTGGCCTCATCCAGCTTCGCCAACTCAAATTGCCTCGCGAGGATGTCAAAGATCGTCGAGTAATATTGCACATCGCGCATCTTGCGCATGTATTCAAGGCCAGCCTCGGGTATCTTGCCCTTCGACACGATAAGACCACCCGCATTATCCTCGGAGCTACCCAGTTTGACGAGCTGATCTCGAAGGCTTTCCAACTCCTGTTGAGCCTGAACCAGTTGCGAATTCTGGCCAGTCGCATACGTCTGCAGCGCCTGAATCTGAACTTCCTTGGCCGCTATTTGAGCCCTGATGGAAGTGGCCGTTTGGATGAGCGCCGTCGTCTGACTGCCGACCTGGATGAGGCCGGTCTTCTGCTCGGTGAGCTTCAGATTCTCCTCGGCGGTTTCAAGATTGTCCTTGGCCTGATCGAGTTGTTGCTGGAAAAAGAGGCGACGCTGGCCGGCCTCTGTGATGGCAAGACTCTCGGAAAGTTTGCGAAATTGATCGACGTAACCATTCGCTAGCTCTGCAGCACGTCGCGGATCGCGGTCATCGACCGAAATGTGGATTAGACCATCCTTGCCACTCCCGTCGATAGTTGCGCTTTTATCAAGCGCCTTCCGCGCATCGGATAAAAACTTGCTGTGGTACTCCTTCATCAGGCCATATTTCTGAATCATGGCGTCTTCAACGGTCTCAGATTTGAACATGGCTACATACATGTCATTTGGATTCTTGAGTCCGAGACTACCACCGGCAAGTGCGGCCATCCCGCCAAGACTTCCGAGCTGAGAAGCCAGCATCCCGCCCATCGAAGAGTTCTGCTGGGGAGGGAGGAGGGAAACTTCGGCTGTATAGCGTTTGGGAAGAATGAATGAAACAATCACGGAAACGATTGCGAAGACAGCAGTGATTGTGAGAATCAGCCGCTTGCGCTCTGCCAATACAATCAACAGATCAAGCAAAGAGATTTCGTCAACTTCTTGCGAAGGTTTTGTCGAAGTCACTGTCTGAGCGCTTTGCGTCTGCTGGTTCCGCAGAGATTGCGTTGCATCAATTGCCATTGGCTCCTGCCAGAATTCAACTGCCTGAAGACTATACGTTGTATTTTACAGAAGAGCAGGTTGAGTTGATGGAAGAAATGCGCCCTTGTCGCCGTGTTTCGTCTTTGTTGTCAACCGCTTGCTCAGGAACAGCATTCCCGGCAGCATCACAGACCGAGGATTATCGCGCCGAACACGCGCGAAGTGACAGAAGCCCGTGCCGCCCCCTCAATAGAAGCATCGCTGGGAGCGCCCTTCTCGTGCGCCATCTGGATACCCGCACCGTCAATGTCCCAATCCAAGTTTTCAATATCGTCGGGCGCCTGACACATCAAATTCGCTTGCACAGACAGCCATTCGCACTAATGATCCGTTGAGAACTGCTATATGTCAGCCACCTGTTCGCACCGCGGCAGGAACGCCTCACAACTTCGATCAGGCGAGCTGATCTCAGCCAATCCGATTTGAATGCGAATGGCTCAAACATCTCTCTTCGGTCCTTCCTCTTCTTGTCCGAAAGCGAAGTCAAGATGGGAGAAGAAATTCCGAGTCTCCAGCGGGTCTCCAGCATGCATCGACCTCAATAGAACCCGCATAAAAACTGGGGTATGGACGTAATCCAGTCTTCTGCATCGGGATTCCCTGCGCTGGTGGAGGCGGTTCACAGTGGAAATGTTTCTGAGCACGACTTGAACGATGCGGTGGCGCGGGTCCCTTTAGCCAAGTTCCGCGCCGGCCTCTTCGAGAATTCCTACGTCGATGAGGATCGTGCCGCGAGCGAGGTCGGCAACCCAAAGCGCGCCGCTCTCGTACGACAGGTGGCTGACGAAGCAATTGTGTTGTTGAAAAACGATGGGAACATGCTGCCATTAAGTCCTGCAAGGATCAAGACGCTCGCCGTGATCGGCCCGAATGCGAATAAGGTTCGCACTGGAAGCTACGCAGGCGTGCCTACCTCGTACGTGACTGTGCTGCAAGGAATCCGACAGCGCGTCGGACCGCAAACCAAAGTAGTTTATGCGGAAGGCTGCCGTATCTCGGAACCGGACGCCGCACCCAATTCGAATGGCTACCTACCCTACCACGCTCCCACTGAGGCTGCTGAACGCGAGCTAATCAACGAGGCGATCCTGACCGCGCAGTCGGCGGATGTTGTCGTGCTGGCTCTGGGCGGAAACGAGGCTGTGTCGCGCGAGTCCACGGGTAAATCGATAGTTGGCGACTCCGATACAATTGAGCTCCCAGGACGGCAGAATGAGCTTGTCCGCAAGATTGCAAACCTCGGCAAGCCCATGGTGGCTGTTCTCTTGAACGGAAAGGCCTACGCCATCGAGGACCTGGCCTCAAGCGTTCCTGCCATCTTGGAAGGCTGGTACCTCGGTCAGGAAACCGGCAATGCCGTTGCAAATGTGCTTTTTGGCGACGTCAATCCATCCGGCCACCTGCCAGTGACGATCGACGAAATGTAGGTCAGCTTCCGGTTTACTACTACAAGACCCCTGCGGCGCGTCGTGGATACGTGTTCCACGATAACTCGCCGCTCTTTCCGTTCGGCTATGGCTTGAGCTACACAACGTTCAGGATTGGTACTCCCTCACTTGACCGCACGACCATCCCCGTAAACGGAAATGCAAATGTGTCGGTGATGGTCAGCAACACAGGCTCACGTGCTGGCGACGAAGTGGTGCAGATGTACATCCATCACGATGTCAGCAGCGTGGTGCAGCCTGTGATCGCACTGCGCGGATTTAAGCGCGTGCATCTCGAAGCCGGCTCCTCCGCCACAGTCAGCTTCGGCGTCGGTACCGAGCAACTATCGATCCTCAACGCTCAAATGAACAGGCTCGTTGAGCCCGGGCCTGTCGACATTCGCATTGGTACAAATTCAGCTGAAACAGCTTCGGTTCGACTAACCGTCACCGAGTAGCGACCTCACGCTCCGATCTGGAGATCTGATGGGCCCGGCTAGAACTGATCCAAAGAGACGGTTAGTATTTTGGCAATTACCCGCCTGAGGAAGGCAGAGGGAATTTGCCAATGAAGAAGAAGTT
>JAJXXG010000431.1 GCA_021781255.1 Acidobacteriota bacterium | reverse complement strand
CGATCCGGATGAGCTGGACATCGTGCCAGCCACCTACGGACGCCACTACGCCGGGCGTTCACAAGGGCGGCCAGGGCTTCCGGCGTCATTGCCGCGACTCCAGACGCTCGGCCATCCACTTTTCAACGTCAGCCTCACGCCAGGCAACCGCTCGTTTGCCCATTTTGACGGGTCTTGGAAATTCCCCCAGCGAAATCTTCAGGTAGATCGAGCTGCGGCTGTAGGGAATCCGCTGCTGAACTTCTCTCAGTCGCAAAAGCCGTTCGGTCATTTTTTCTCCTTATGGATGGAGTTGTAACCGCGAAAATGCGAAGCTCCAATTCGGCCTTGCAAAAGCCGGTACCATCCCAAGGCGTTATCCCATGAAAAGACTTAGGCTCCAAGTTTGGGAGGATCGGAAGACACAGCTATCCAGCCATTCCACTGATAGAGTTCCGTTTAGAGAAGATCAGCGCAATTGGATAAGCTGAGTAGCTTAAGCTACTTGAGGGTATTTATCTAAAGCTATCTATGAAATAGGGACAGTCTGAGGGTAGGAGACAGTGCGGGCCAGGTTGTAGCCAAAATCCGAGACGGGCATGAAGAGGATAAAGCCGAAGCTCGATTTTGAGTATCTCTGATAGTTGATTCCGCACTGGCTCAGTGGCGCGATGGCCTGAGGCTTCTCAGGCTCTACGCTACTCCGCCGAAATTGCCCACGATCACTTTGGAGCCGCTGGCAACGCTATCCAGATAATCGGCCCACCATTGCATCATGCGCTTGCGCTCTTTCAGGTATTCGGCGCGATTGTATGCGCCGCGCACAGCGTTGCGCTCGCAGTGGGCAAGCTGGCGTTCAATCACATCGGAACGGAAGCCCTGTTCATTCAGGACGGTACTGGCGACGGCGCGGAAACCGTGGCCAGTCATCTTGCCTCTGTAGCCTAGCCGCTTCAGGGCCATGAGCATTGCGCCATTGCTGAGGGTCTTCGCCGCGTTTCGTCCGGGCAGGATGAAACGGCTGTACCCAGAGAGCGGCTCCAACTCAGAAAGCAGCGCAAGAGTCTGCGTTGACAGCGGTACGATGTGTTCCGCCCGCATCTTCATGCGCTCCGCCGGAATGACCCAGACTTTCTCGTCCAATTTGAACTCATCCCATGTCGCGCCGATCAATTCACCGGTTCGCACAAAGGTCAGCGCCAGCAGTTGCAGCGCCAGCCGGACTTGGCTGCTTCCCAATCTGTCATAGCCCGCGATGGCCCGCATGAGCGCGGGCAATTCCTCGGGCCTTACGGCGGCCTGGTGCTGCTTCTGGTGCGGAGTCAGAGCGCCGTACAAGTCTTTCGACAGATCGCGGCTGCATCGGCCTGTGGCGATTGCGTAGCGAAAGACTTGTCCGCAGACCTGCAATACGCGATGCGCCAGATCGTAGGAACCGCGTGACTCAATCTTGCGAACGGCTGAAAGCAATTCCGGTGCTTCGATTTCTGCAATGGGACGCTGCCCCAGAATGGGGAAGATGTTGCCCTCCAACCGCCGTTTTACGTCGCGTATGTGCGACGCGCTCCATGCGTGGGATTGCTTTCCATACCATTCCTTCGCGACCGCCTCAAAGGAATTGGCCGCTGCCGTGGCTTTCGCTTGCTGTTCCGCTTTGCGCGACTCAGACGGGTTTACACCAGCCGCACGCTGTTTCTGAAGTGCATCGCGGCGGGAACGCGCCTGAGTCAGACTGACATGCGGGTACTCTCCTATAGCCAGCGATTGCTCCTTGCCCTCATCCCACCAGCGAAAGCGCCAATGCTTCTTGCCGTTTGCAAATACCCAAAGATACAAGCCGCCACCATCGGACAACTTCAGGATGGATTGCCCCGTTGGGCATTTGGATTTTCTCAGCTTCACGTCCTTCAAGAGTTTTGTCGGCATTGTCGCTAAACCGTGGTAGACCGTGGTAGAGTTTGGGATTCGAAACCGTAGTAAGGTTGCCCTACCACGGTTTTCTACCACGGTTTAACACCGGATGCAATAGGACAGCTTTGCACTAAACCGGATGCTATTGTCGGCTAAGTAATTGATTTTATGTGTTGGATTGGACGTTGCCGGATGTGGCTGGATATAGCTTTGGCGGAGAGGGTGGGATTCGAACCCACGTTACCTTGCGGTAAACACGCTTTCCAAGCGTGCGCCTTCAGCCACTCGGCCACCTCTCCAACGCAATCAACAGTTTACGCGTACTGACTCTCGGAAAAGAAAACACGCTTCGAAGTCTGCGAAAATGGATCGCTTCCCCGAGTTTACGCGAGAACGCCGCAATCTGCATAACGCTTCACCCGACACTTTCTTTTGGTCCGCCCACGGATGTAGGTGGCTGGCCTGGCAAGCACCCGCACGAGGCGAGCCGAAAACCATCGTGATGCGGATGTGTGGAATAAGGTCTGCATGGGAACTCCTGCCGAACTCTGCATGAAGTCATACATCGTTCCGCCTCGACCGCACATCAGTTATGTGTTGAGATGTTCTGCAAAGCTAGGAAAGGTCGGGAACATGAGTTTTCAAGCCAACGTGTTAAAGGTCATGATGGCGTCACCAGAAGAGGCTGCCGAGGAACGAAAGATCGTGACCGGAGCAATTTATCGATGGAACGATGCGAACGCCTCCGTGCGTCAACTGGTTCTGTTGCCGATCAAATGGGAGACATACAGTGCTCCGCAACTCGGGGTTCCTGCTCATACCGTGATCAATCGCCAACTGCTGGACGATGCGGACATCGTGATCGGTATATTCGGCCCACGCATAGGAACACCCACTGAGGAATACATCGGTGGCACTATCGACGAAATCAAGAAGCATGTGGCCGCCGGGAAGGCGGCGAAAGTCTATTTCTCAGAAGTGCCCATTGCTCAAAAACGCGTCGACCCAAACCAATACGGCCTGGTTCAGAGGTTTCGGGAAGAGTTGAACGGCAGCGGTCTCTCTGCGACTTATCAGAGTATGCAGCAGTTCAGAGACGATTTCGAGCATCATCTTGCGTTAGAAATGAACCATCCAAGATATCGTTGGCTGGATGTTCCGGATAGAACAGCAAGAGTCCCTCAACTTAAAGCGCCTGTCATCGAGACGCCCATGAAAACGCCTGTCATCGAAACGCGTAAAACGCCTATCGTTGAAACGCCTATGATCGGTGAGTCCGAGAAGAATCATGTCGATGATTTGCTTCGATCCGTGGGTTGTGTGCAACGCGATTTGCTGAGGTTTCTGCTGCAACAAGGTGGCATCGCTCGCGGGGACGTTGTAGCTAGAGCCCGCACCACAAAAATCGCGTTAGAGATGAATGGTCTGTGTGGTCCATTGGAACGAATCAGCCTGCTGAGGCGAACAGCAGATCCCAAGTATGGGTATTCCACGCTTGCTGTGAACGAGCGCATGATCGAAACCTTGAGGAGTTCTCTTGTTCCGCGCGATGAAGATGACCCTCCATTCTTCGAGGGCATCTAGGTACATCAAGATTGCTTTTGAAGGCAAGGGCACCTGTCACTGATAGAGAGGAAATTGCGATCGCAACTGGCGTATCTAGGGAGAAATTTTCAGGGGTCAAAGGGTAAAATTTGGCGAGAAATTTACCAGCAAGCGGCGGTATACTGCTATATATGCCGAAATATTCCGTCGTCGTTCCATTCCATAACGAAGAAGAGAGTGTCACCGCCCTCTACGACACTTTGAAAGCCGTTATGGAGCAGGTGGGGGAAACATTTGAGCTGATCTTCGTCGACGATGGTTCGACGGATCGCACCTATCGCCTGCTGGAAGAGATTACCGCCGTCGACAGCCGCGTGATGGTCGTGAAGCTGCGCCGCAACTTCGGCCAGACCTGCGCGCTGGCTGCCGGCTTCGATCACGCCCAGGGAGATTACATTCTGGCGATGGATGGCGATCTGCAGCACGATCCGGCCGAGATTCCGAATTTTCTTGCCAAGCTGGAAGAGGGCTATGACGTCGTCAGCGGTTGGCGGAAAGAGCGCATCGACAATTTTGTGATGCGGCGCATTCCTTCGCGCTGCGCGAACTGGCTGATGGCGAAGTTGTCCGGCGTCGACATCCACGACTTTGGGACGACTTACAAGGCGTATCGCAGGGAAGTGATCCAGAACATTCCGTTGTACGGCGAGATGCACCGCTTTATTCCCGCGCTGGCTTCGTGGTATGGTGCTTCGATTTGCGAGATTCCCATCAAGAACATCAACCGCGAGCAGGGAAAATCGCACTACGGCATTTCGCGCACGTTTCGGGTTTTCTTTGACCTGATGACGATTCGCTTCCTGCTGAAGTACATGTCGCGGCCGATGCACTTCTTCGGCTCGCTGGGCGCGACCAGCATGCTGGGTGGCCTGGCGCTCTCGATGTGGCTGCTGGTGTTGAAGGTACTGACGCATCAGCACATCATGGATCAACACGGCCCGTTATTCGTCGTGGCGGGAGTTCTGATTCTGGCAGGTATACAGTTGCTGGCCATTGGCCTGATTGGCGAACTGCTGGTGCGGCATTTCTATCAGGGGCAGGGGCGTGCTCCGTATACTGTTGACCGAGTCATTCGCTTGAATGCATCGGGAGAAGCCAGCATCCTGCGCGGAGAGTAATTTTCCGCCTGC
>JAJXXG010001024.1 GCA_021781255.1 Acidobacteriota bacterium | reverse complement strand
CGTGGACTCGCTCGACCACGCCTCGCGCCTGCCCAACTACGGGTCGAAGATGGGCATCGATGCCACGCGCAAATGGAAGGCCGAAGGCTTTGACCGTCCCTGGCCGGCGATGATCGAAATGGACCGCGAGACGAAAGCAAAAGTGGACGCAATATGGGCGAAGCTCGGGCTTTAGGCTAGCCAGAACTCCGATCTAAGCGAGGGATCCGAGCAGTCTTGTCAGACAAAAGATGAGGGCGAAGCCTGCAACTGCCAGCCAGGGGAGCAGGTTTCGTTCGCCGCCTTGCCACGATTCCGGAAACAGAACAAAGACTGCGGTAAACAGGAAGGATCCCGCCGCAAAGCTGAGAAACACCATCACAAGCATTGCGGAGATAGTAAAGAGGTAGGCTGCGATGAGGCCGCCCGCGACAGGCGCCAGAGCATCGAGCGCCAAAAACGTGTAGTCGGACCAGCCGGCTTTTCGGCCGCCCGTTGCCAGAAGAATCGTGTCGAGCCCGTCGCACATGTCGTGGGACACTACGCCGAGTCCGACGATCAGGCCCATGTGGAGCGAAACGGTGGACGCGGCGAAGATTGCGGTTCCGTCGAGTGTGCTATGCAGGATGAGGAAGCCGGCGCCGACTCTTCCACCCGCGCGGCTTTCTGCGCCGTGCGCGGAATGATGCGCGGTCACCTCTCCGATATAGAAGATCAGCAGCGCGCCCAGGGCCGCGATCGGGACGATGGGGAGTTTTGCCGAGCCGGAGGCGCCTGCAGCCGAAAGCGCCGACGGAAGCAAATCAAGGAACGCGGCTCCGACCAGCACGCCTGCCCCAAATGCCATCAGCATGTGCACCCTGCGATGGAGCAAAACGGCGCAATAGCCGCCGATGGAAGTGGAAACAGCGGCCATGGACGTGAGAGCGAGCGGGTTCATCGATGGCCTCCAGGTGCTGGCGGATGCGGGTTCGTGGGTGGGACCGGGCAGGCCGGATCGATCCAGCAAAGATGCCTCACGGTTAAAGTGTTTCTACGAACCGCCATATTGATAATGATAAACTATTATTGTTTGCAAAGGACTGCACCCGCGGATGCTCGATACCCGGGGTTGCACCCGCAAGGTCAGCGCGCGAGTTAATCTGCATTGATGGAAAAGCATTTGACTCTTACGGATAAGCGGCAGACGAGGCAGAAAACGGCGATTCGGGAGGCTTTCACGGAGGCTCGCCGCCCGTTGTCTCCGGAAGAGGCGCTAAAAGGCGCGCAACGGCGCCACGCAACGCTCGGAATTGCGACCGTATATCGAAATATTCAAATGCTGGTTGACGAGGGATGGCTGCAACCTGTCGAGGTGCCCGGCGATTCCACACACTACGAAGTTGCTGGCAAAGCGCATCATCATCACTTCCAATGCAATGCTTGCGGAAAGATCTATGATCTGGAAGGGTGCGTCGCCACAGTCAAACCGAAGTTACCCAAGGGTTTTCGGGCCTCGGGTCACGAATTCTATGTCTATGGAGCTTGCGCAGTGTGCGTTTCCCGGCGAGCTTGAGCTGAAATCGGAGGCAAGGCGGATCAATGCCGCAAAGAGGGGCGCGGGAAACTGCTCCGTGGTCGGCAATGATCGAGATGGACCACCCGGCGAAGGCCAAAGTGGACGCGGTGCGGGCGAGACTGGGGCAGTAGAACTGATGCATAAATGCAATCATCGTGAGAAGCTCATCCCCCAGGGGTTAAAACCCCAAATTTTACCCGCTTTGAATTGCACGGCTGAAGCGTGCCCTTTCAAGGTTGATTTATGCAACCAGTTCTAAAGTCTGTGCTACGCTTCCCTTGTATTCCGCTTCCGAGTTTTTCGGCGCACAGATTGTGCGTTGCGGGAAAGGGCAAGACACATGATGGGTAAGTTTGCTTTGGCTGCAAAGTCTCTGCGTGCCATTCGCCGCCTGCTGGTCTCGTTAGGTCTGCCGCTGGCCATCGCCGCCTCGGCAGCCGGGCAGCAGGCGTCCGCGGGGCAAAAGGTCATCCACGATCCAGCCGAATACAAAGCCTACACGGCGGCCGTGAATATGCAGGATGCAACCAAGCGGGCAGAGGAGCTGGAGGCCTTTGTGCAGCAGTACCCGCAGAGCGTGGTCCTGACGGATGCGCTCGAGCAGGAGTTGGCGGCCTGGCAGACGGTGGGCGATTCGTCCCAGATGAAAAGAGTAGCCAAGCGCCTGCTGGCCGCTGATCCCGGCGATGTTCGCGTGCTGGGCATCGTGGTTGCGCTTGACCGGCTGAGTGCGGCGCAGGGCGACACGGCATCGCTCAACGAGATGTGTGTCGAGGCAACGGGCGGGATGCGCGAGGTTCCCATGTGGCGTAAGCCGGCCAATATGACAGATGCCGACTTTGCCGCGCTGAGCAGGCTGATGACCGATATCTTCCTCGGCGCGGAAGGTTTTTGTGCGCTCCAGGAAAAGAACTATCCGGAGGCACGAGATTGGCTGACGCGCGCCCTCGCCATCGATCCGGCCAATGTGCAGGATGTGTACGGGCTTGCTATCGCGGATCTCGAAACAACGCCGCTCGACACCAATGGATTTTGGTACTGCGGCAGGGCGATTCATCTTGCCCAGAGTGCGACCATTCCGCAGGATGCGAGCGCCATGGCGAACTACTGCAAGGCGAAGTACAAGCAGTTCCACGGCTCTGATGACGGTTGGGATGCGGTGGTGGCGGCCTCGGCGGCCGAGGACGCTCCACCCGCGGATTTTGCCAGGAAGATCAAGCCGGCTCCCGCTGCTTCTACTCCTGCTCCGCCGCAGAAATAGTTCGGATCACGGCAAGTTCCGTAGTTGCGAAAATTGTTTTCCGATTGCAAGTGTTTCGCTCAGTTAAGGAAACCCGCTACTATTGAGTTCCAGGAAGAGTGGGGAGTTGCAAGCCCTGTTCACCTTAGGCAGCACCACCGAAGAACAGGAATGGATTTGGCGTAAACGATTGAGAGGAGAAGGACGATGGCTGACGAGATTTCACGTGTTGAGTATTACGTGGCAACGATACCGAACAAGGCGGGGGAAGCGGCGCGAGTTTTGACGGCTTTCAAAGAGGCAGGGATGAACTTGACCGGATTTCTGGGCTACCGTAAGACGGCTCGGAACGCCGAAATGATCGTGGTTGTGGATGAGAAGACAGCGGGAGTCAGCGCAGCAGGCAAGAAAGCAGGACTCGCTCTGGGCAAGAGACAGCGGGCGCTCATCGTGAAAGGTGATGACCGTCCCGGTGCAGTCGCCGGACTGGCATGCAAATTGTCAGAAGCGGGGATTAACATAGCCTCCCTGCATGCTCTGACCGCAGGTTCAGGCCGTTTTGCAGCACTTATTGCAGTCGAGCAGGCCGATCTGAACAAGGCGGCCAAGGCACTGGCGAAGAGATAGATTATTGATACGGCTTGGCGATTCTCAATGAACGTGATTGAGAGCGCCAAGCTCACGTCAATGCGGGCGTAGTCTTACAGCGTTTCTCCAGTTCATGTGAAGTTTCCTGGCATCGTGCGAGGTGGCGATTACTTCCACCCCAACGACGAGAACCTGTCGCCCCGCTGCGCGACCCCGGAGCGGAAAACGCCACTTGATGGCAAAGGCTCCGCTCTTCTCCAACTGGAAAAACGCTATCGCCCAGCGGCAACAGGTGTTGCCAAATCGCCGATGCACTCTCAGGAGAGCGGTGGGATGGGCGTGTATTTTTCTGGTTGCAGTCGAGTTGCGAGCGCACTGGAAGCAGCCGCTCAAAGGGGCTGACGCTTTCGGCGGGATACGGTCCCGATTTTGCAGCACGCGATCGCGCGAACGGCCACCCTCTGCTATATCTAGATTCATGCGTTGCGTCTCATTCCGTGCACGCCTTTGCTGGATCGCCATCTTTCTCACAGCGGCGTCCACCCTGCCCGCACAGCAGACTTCCGGCACCTTCCGGTGGATCGATTTTCACGACGTCAAGGACCAGAACATTGTTGCCTGGGTCACGCGCTCGCTCGAAGTGGAGAAGTGGACTGCGATCCGCGAGATCGGCGTCGTTTACGACGCAGCTTTGGTGGTCACCGTCGACCGTCCCACGCCGCAAGCGCCGCCCAGCGAGGACACTTTCACCATCTGGAACGTCTCCCTCACCAGCCACGTGGTGGCGCCGCTGCTCAAGGGCGAGAATCTGCGCTGGTTCGACTGGGAGCGCTTCGCCGACGGCGCGCCCGAAGAACTGACCGTGCTCTACGACAACTGCCACAACTGCGCCGCCAGCACCTATTTCACGGCATTGCATTACGACATCGCGCACCACATGTGGGCGGCGCGATGGGTGCGAGGCGGCCAGGGGGTTCTGGTGTGGAACGCGGCGCAGCCCAGCATCCCCGGCATCGCGTGGACGCAGGTCTTCGCCCTGTTGACCGATCCGGGTGGCCGTTCGCAGCTAGTCACCTGGAATCACTTCGACTACGGCAAGCAGAAGCCGCCCAGCGACACGGTCTTCAGCTTTGACGTGGACCCGATGACCGGTATCGAGCGCACGGTGGAGCTGACCAAGGCCGACGCCAAGTCCAGGGAAGAGACCCGGGCGATGGAACTGCGCCTGTGCCGCGGGCAGGACGCCGTGCAAGGTCTGGAGCGCGGGCAG
>JAJXXG010000100.1 GCA_021781255.1 Acidobacteriota bacterium | reverse complement strand
TCCGCGCGCGAGCTTCGATCGCCAGTCAATCGCCTGGGATCTGAACTATTTCAAGTACTACTTTCTGCGCCTGGCCGGAATCCCCTTTAACGAACAGGCGCTCGAAGTCGATTTCTCGCGCCTGTCGAAGTTCCTGCTGGCAGCACCTCACGATTATTTTCTCTATCGCGATTTTCAATCCCGCAACGTGATGCTACGCGATGGGCAGCCGTTCTTCCTCGATTACCAGGGCGGACGCAAGGGCGCGCTGCAATATGACATTGCGTCATTGCTCTACGATGGCAAGGCCGATCTGACGCCGGCGCTGCGTGAGCAACTGCTCGACCACTATCTCGACTGCCTCGCCGGCTTTATCGACCTCAACCGCGAAGCCTTCATGGAGCACTACTACGCCTACGTTTACGTGCGCATTCTGCAGGCATTGGGCGCGTATGGCTTCAGGGGCTTCTACGAGCGCAAACCCCATTTTCTGCAGAGTGTGCCCTACGCGCTCAAAAATCTGCGCTGGCTGGCCGAAAACGTCAAGCTGCCCATCGCGCTGCCGGCCCTGCTCGACGCTCTCGAGCGAATGTCGGCATCGGAAAAACTGCAGAGCCTCACCACGCCCCCGGCCGGCTTGACGGTGCGCGTCTTCAGCTTTTCGTTTCACCATGCACACCCCAAAGATGAAACGGGAAACGGCGGCGGATTCGTCTTCGATGCGCGCAGCCTGCCCAACCCTGGGCGCGAGGAACAGTTCCGGCAGTTGACCGGCGAAGATGCCGCGGTGATCGACTTCCTCGACCGTCACGAAAGCGTGCGCGAGTTTCTTTCGAGCGCCATCTCGCTTGTGGATTCGAGCGTCGCCGCTTATCAGCGCCGCGGCTTCTCGAATTTAATGGTCTCTTTCGGCTGCACCGGAGGACAGCACCGATCTGTCTATCTCGCCGAGCAGTTGGCGAAGCATTTGCGCGGCACGGCCGGGGTTGAAGTTGTGGTGCGGCACAAAGAGCTCGAGATGATGGGCAAGCCAGGAGAGTCGAGCTAATGAAGGCCATGATTCTCGCCGCCGGGCTGGGTACGCGCCTGCGCCCGCTTACCAACGACCGCCCCAAGGCGCTGGTCACCGTCGCCGGCCGCACGCTCCTGGAGATGACTCTCGCGCGACTGCGCTCATTCGGCGTGCGCGAGGTGATCGTCAACGCGCATCATTACGCGGAGATGGTCGTCGATTACCTGAAATCCAACCAGGACTTTGGCATGAGGATCGAGGTCTCGCGCGAAGACGTCCTGCTCGACACGGGCGGCGGCCTGAAAAAGGCAGCGTGGTTCTTTCTTGAGGCCGGCGCGAGTTCGGACGCGCCATTCCTGGTCCATAACGTCGATGTCGTCAGCAACATTGATCTTGCGGGCATGATGCGCTTTCACGCGGAACACAATGCCCTCGCCACGCTGGCCGTGCAGGACCGCGACACCGCGCGCTACCTGCTTTTCGACGGGCAGGGGCAGCTCTGCGGACGGCGCGGCGGACGGGATGGGAAGCCCGAATTGGCGCGGGCCGTAGAGCCGGTTGAGGCAGTCGCTTTTTCCGGCATCCACGTTCTCTCGCCGCGCATCTTTGCGAAGCTTGAAGAAGAAGGCGCCTTCTCTATCATCAATGCCTATCTGCGCCTGGCAGCGCATGGCGAAAAGATTCTCGCCTTCCGTGCTGGCGGCGCCTATTGGCGCGATCTTGGCCGGCCGGAGAACCTGAGCGAAGCCGCACGCGATCTGGAGCGCGGGGCCTGCCGGGAAAGTTGAGGAATCGCCTGCTGTTTTCAACCATGGACCAGCCGGCACATTGACCGAACACTCGAAGACACTCACAGTTCGTTCACAATCAACGCAATCCGTCCGGCCAGCAGGTTGTTGGGCGGTTCTCCGGGATCGGGCTCGATCAGTTCCACGGGATAGGTGATGTTGTAGGGACGCAAGACGAGCCGTCCGGAAAGAAAGTCCACATAGCGCAGCGAAAGGCGCGCACCGTGGCGGACCGCGTAAAGATTTGGCCGGTTGGGGCGGTAGGACACGAGCGAGTTGTAGTGCCGGTCGATGAGCACGATAGCCTCGGGCAACACCAGCGGCTCCATGGGCATGGCGTCGGCGCCCGATACGCGAACAGCGACAAACCGCTGCCAGGCGCGGCGAGGGTTCGAAGCACGCGCACGGACAGACTGCAGAGCGGCGGCGGGCAGGCGCAGTATGGACTGGACAGCCGAGGGCCGGATCAGAGGCTCGAAAAGCGCCGTGGAGTGCGAGACAACAGGGACGGCACTGCCCTGCTCGCCTTGCGGCAAAAGCCCGGCCCGGCGCTCGGCGGGCAGCAGATCGGCAGCCGTCAAATGTTGCGCGGCCAGAATACGATCCATCGCCTCGAGCGATAGCTGGCGCCGGCTGTGCAGGAAATTGGAGAGATGCGCCTGGCCAAAACCGGTCTGGCGAGCCAAGAGCGAGACGCTCAACGTCCCCCGCTGTATCCTGCGCAGCAGTTCCAGGCGAAGCCGGTCGTGCATCTGGGTAAAGTTCATGTGTGGAAAGCTTGCCGCCAGCAATAGGCGCGAATCTTCTTGGCAGTCTCTGGGAAAAGCGATCAGGGCTTGTTGGCCTTCATTTTCGGCGTACTCACGAAGGTTGAAAAGCCGCCGAGCGGAAAATTGCCATGAGGCGTTGACGCAAAAGAAGCATATTCCTACATTAGGTTTACTGAATCACGCAATGGCTTGTGGGAATTTTTTGGGAAACGTTCATCGTCGCCAGACTGAGCGGAGGCGGAGGATTGCCATCCGCGGCGGCGTTTGAACAATTGCCGGAGAGATTTTTCTTGTCGAACCGGATTTACCCGCTCCCGCCTGAAGCGCCCCGCAAGGACGCCAAGGACAAGCCTGGCGAAAAAATTCCAGGATCTGCGCGCTGTGGTCATGACAACGAACAACAGAGCACAGGCGGCAATCCCCCATCAGGACAGGAGAAACCTGAATTGCCTGCCTGGTTCTCTTCACCCCGCGGAACAACCGGCACGAAAAAGGCCGTCGGGAGATAACAAAATATGGAGAATCAGTCATGGAAATGCGCGTGCAATTGAAGATTTGCGAGGGTTGCGGTTGTCTTTGGTATCGCACCCAAACCCAAGGGAGCGTGTATTGCAAGGAATGTGAAACAAAGTTGAAAGACTTTCCATCGCCGGAAAGCCGCAAGCGGCGCGGACGGCCGAGCCGCAAACAGCTCACCAGGGTTTGGGCGGTGGCTGAGGCAACAGGAGGCGCGCAATGAGCGCAGCACTCCAGTTGCCGGTGGTTTGGGAGTCCAGTACTGCCAGGGCAGCCTGGCAGATCGAACGGAGGAGACGCGAAGAAAAACACGCGGCGCAGCCTGAAACGAAGCCGGCAAAGGCGCAGGATAGGCCACCGGCAAGTCTGCCTTCTACAGGAAGCACACAGAGAGCCTGTTGCGCCGCTACCTGTACGCTTCAATGCAGGTGGGCCGGGCGCCGTCGATCCTTAGCGACCCCATCGCGCGAGGATGGGCGTCGAGCCGCCCGATTCGCACCTTCGAGGACGCGGTCATCTTCGTCCTCGATATTGAAAGATGCCTTAACCGGCTCAGTTTGCTGGACCGCGAGATGCTGGGCCGGGTGGTGCTTCAGGAGTACACCCAGGTTGAGGCTGCGAGTATGCTGGGCATGGCTGCCCGCACCATTTCGTACAAATTTCCGCTGGCTCTCGACCGGCTGACGGAAAAGTTGCTCGAAGCCGGCCTGCTCGTGTTACCGGACTGATTGGAAGAAAGAACGGCACAGGGGAGCGCGCGGCGTTTTCCTGTGCCGGCCTCACGTTCCCTGCGCATCCCCGGCAAGCAACCGTGAGCGCCACTTCCGTGGTTCCCCGCGTGTTTTGCCCGGCAAAACCGGTTGCGTTCTGGTTTACGATAAATTTTGCAGTCAAAAGCCACTGCCGCTTTGCACGGCCAGCAAGCCGGAGGCACGACCTGCACGTGCCGCTTTTCGCTGGGTGGTGTGCGAGTTTGGAGAGTGCCATGAACGAGATGATCGATCTGGTGCGCGAGACACTGGTTGAGGGGTTAAGCGTGACGGAAGCGGTGGCGCGCGATGCCGCCCTGCACACTACGCTGGCGGAAGCCGCGGAGGCAACCGCGGCGGCGTTGCGAGCCGGCCACAAGCTTATGGTGGCAGGCAACGGCGGCAGCGCAGCCGACGCGCAGCATCTGGTGGCGGAGTTTGTCAGCCGCCTCGTCGAAGACCGCCCGGCGATGCGTGCCGTCGCGCTTACAACCGATTCCTCAATCCTCACGGCCGTTGGCAACGACTATGGTTTCGAGCGCGTCTTTGCGCGGCCGATTGAGGCGCTGGGCCAGAGAGGCGACGTCTTTTTCGCCATCTCCACCTCGGGCAACTCGCCCAACGTGCTGCGCGCACTGGAGCTGAGCCGGGCAATGGGCATCGTCACCATCGGATTGACGGGAAGAACGGGCGGCAAGATGCAGCCGCTCTGCGACTACTGCCTGCGCATCCCCTCCGACGTCACGATGTACATTCAGCAGGCGCACCTGGCCCTCGAACACATCTTCTGCATGATTGTTGAGCGCCGGTATTTTGCCGCGAT
>JAJXXG010001105.1 GCA_021781255.1 Acidobacteriota bacterium | reverse complement strand
TAGCGAGCGATTCGCCATGGGAAACCAAGGCTTCGTCGATTGGGCCAGGACATGACGGATCGCCCCACGATTTATCCGGCTGATCCGTAATTGCCATCTTGCTGAAGGTCTTCATTTTGATATCGAAAAGATCAATGCCGCCGCCGACAGGCCCAGTTGGATGCTCATTGATAAATGCCGTCACGATTAGATACTTACCGTCGGGGGTTGGTTCAATGTCCTCCGGATGGTGTGCTCCGCACAAAACCTCAATGCTTCCATGCGAACCACACGTCAGCGGCTTCGGCATCCCGGAAAGAGAAGTCGGCGACTGCGCAGCAGAAGAGCCGGTGAGGGCTAACAAGACAATGAGACATGAAAACAATCGATGCTTTAACATCTTCGAACTCCATGACAAGCGTGCTTTGTCTTCATTGCAGGCGTGCAGATGACGCGAGCCACCAAGTCGCTTTGAAGAAGCGTATGAACAATTCCGGTAACGCCGTTCGCAAGATATTTCAGCCATTACAAAGTTCGCCGAGATCGCGATGGACGTATCTGAAGCTGTATGGATCAAAGACGGTTTGCAAAACGAGATTTCTATGCCCCTTGGCTCGTGGCATAGGCTCATCCGAGTGAAGCATGAGCGACGAGAGGGATGGAATCGGGAACCCTCCGGAAACACAGAGCCCGCGACGAAGGCGCCTTCAGCCCGCAATGAGGATTGTTCGCAAGCTACCATCCCACGAGTCCCGGTTATCATCAATGAACCGTGATAACCACCCGCTGATACCTTGTCAGCGGAGGTGTGCCATTGTCTGTTCCTTCCAGGATGACATCCATCGTTTGTCCAGGTTTGGCATCTTCAGGTATGTGGAACGCCGTTTTCAACGCCGTTGGATTGGAGAGGGTAATGTCGCCCGGATAGGTGCCTGCATCGTTATACTGCCACCACCTCACGCTGACCTCATTATGGTCTGGATCCGAGACCTCTCCCTGCAGCTGCACCGTGCTGCCGGGGGCAGCGAAGATGGCCAGCGGTCCTTTGACTCTGACCGCAGGCGGATGATTCGCATCGCGGTAGTTTGGCGTCACCGACCAAAGCATCCGCGCCGCCAGGTCATTCTCTGCCGCGCCAAAGAAGCGGGCAGCAATGGCCGCGGTGCGCGGCGGAACTGCGGGAAAATGGAAGCTGGAAAAATCAATGGATGACTTTTCCTTCGGAGTGCCGGCCTTATTTGCTTCGCTGCCGGCCGGCGCCAATCCCCGGGCGATTCCGGAGGCGTCGATGGGGGCGACGGGCGGAGGCGGCCCGAAGAGTGAGGGTATCTTTGCACCGGAATGCATCCATCCACCCCATCCGCCCCATTGCGGATTCTCGTAAGCCCGCAGCCCATTCGCGATCAAATTGAGGAATGTGGGTGTGTCGCCCTCGCCAAGAAACGAACCTTTCGGTTGAGGAGGCATCCAGACCATGTACCCCATCTGCTTGAGCTGTTCGCTCGTGTAGCCCGACATCCCGAAATAGTCCGTCGGGTCGCCCTTGACCATCTGCTTGCCGTCACCCCATATGCGATAGAGCGCACCCAGTGCCCCGCGGCTTGAGATATTCTCCTGGGTCCAATCGGGGGTAAAGTATTTCTTGTCTTCAGGAGCCGCCATGAGCTGCGCGCCGTATCCGAAGTTGATTCCAGAAAATTCGTAGATCCTTACGTCCGGCCAGTTCGGACGGATGTAGCTGGCCTCCGTTCCATCCTGATCGCCCGAAGGAATGATGATGAGCTTCCGCGACACCTTCTCGCGAATCGCCTTCCATTGCGGTGTCTTCGCGTATTGTCCGTAAATCGATCTCAATGCGCGGGCAATCGTGCTCTCCCCCCCCTGCGCGGTCACATAAAGCGGACCGGGCTCGTCGTCGAGCAGAAGCGACTTAATGAGGTTCGACCCATCCGTGTCCTTCGAGAAATCGCCATCGAAGTCTGTGTTCCCCCATTTGATCCTCGACTTGAGAACTGCAGGAGAGGGATAATCCGGATCTTGAACTTTCAGATTTGGATAGGCCTTCGCGTACGCGTTCACGATGTTGTCGATGAAGCGCTCGTCCGGTGAAAACCGCCACGAGGTGCACGGACAGAGGCCAAGCCGCGTGTACTCGCGTCCCGCGATGTACTGCGTCGTGCCCTTTCCGTCGCCCGTCCAATGGAACTGGCTGCTGACATAGACGAGTCCTTCAAACCGCACGTCGGAGCTGTACAGGATCGCCCGAATAATCGTATTGTTGTCGTCGAGCTCGGGATCGGCCGTAATCACGACTCGGGGCTTGACCGTCTTGCTCTCCCGTTGCGGTGCAGGTCCCGCCATGGCTGCATCTGGCAGCAAAGCAAGCGTCCAACAGCAAATAAGCTTCAGCAGAATGTGCGCCATGGTCTTACGCATTGCAGATTTTCACCATATCCTTTCGCGATAAACAGAGTATTCCTTTCAACAATTCCTGCGAAGGCGCCTTTCTGCGAGTCCCGTGACTGCCGCGGGAGCATACACCCCAACGTGCACTACCCTCGGAGAAACATAATCCGCTAAAGCGCATTCCCATTAGCTTTACCCCGGAATTTCCGAACCTCGCAAACTGTCTCGAAGCCTTGCCCGCGGAGATGCGCAACCCAGCCCCATCTCCATTACTCCGCGCGATCGAGATCTCGCACGGTTGACGATTATGGCCGAACGGAAGGACCAGATGCGGGCGCGTCCTCGCATGCATCTACTCATGGCGGAGGCTGATGCTAAAAGTCGGATTCAACAACCAGGATGCTGGCCGTTTGAGTACGAAGCCACATTATTCTCTTCAGCAACCGCTCGGTCAAGACATGTTTGCTTTACCGCATAGTTATGCCAATATCCGCATGTAGATGCTGTTGCGCGCATATTTATGCGTATTTAGTCCTGTACGGCTCGCCTTTTCGACTGGCCCTGACCGTGAATGAGGAGGATCGGGGCTTGCATGGTCTTGTCGTATCTCTTGCGTGCATAAATATGCTATTATGCACTTACAGCTTGACGGCCCTTGTGTCTTTGCAATACTGTTGCCACGCACTTGAGCCGAATAGTTGCCCGCTATCGTGCAAGGATACCTACGCCGTGCCCTAACTCGGCAGGCTGCAATGCCTATCAGGCTGAATATATTTGCATAATGTCGCATATGCGACAGGGCCATTTCCGCTTAGGTGCACCCTTAGATGTTGAAAGGAGTGTCACACTCTATGTCGATTCGAAGAATTCTCTTTTGTCTGATAGCTGGATTCGCCGCCCTGCCTTCGGGAGTAATTCGTGCTCAACCGTCTGACTCCCCGCGCAAGGTTGCCGGGTGCATACCAGCGGGAACTCCGGCCGCATGGCGCAGCACTGTGCAGCCATTGCAGTCCCCAGAGGTCTCTCCCGACAGCGTGGTGACGCTGCAGTTTTGCGCGCCCGACGCCCACTCCGTTCGCGTCTTCGGCGACTGGAATGCAGCGAGCCCGAATGGCGACAGGCTCCAGGAGGATAACCGAGGCATCTGGAGTCTCTCGGTCGGGCCGCTGAAGCCAGACCTATACACTTATTGGTTTCTTGTCGACGGTGTGAAGACAATCGATCCCAACAATGTTCACTCAGCCAACGATGCCGCCCGGATTACCAGCTACTTCATTCTTTCAAGTCAAGGCAGTGACAGTGCCTTGTATGAAAGCAGAGATGTGCCGCATGGACGAGTGTCGGCAGTCTGGTATGGGTCCAGGAGCGTAGCCTCTCCGAGGAGAGCGCTGGTCTACACACCTCCTGGTTATGACGCGAGTGTGGAACGTTACCCCGTTCTCTATCTGCTCCATGGATGGGGAGGCGACGAGAACGAGTGGATCGACTTGGGGCGCGTCACACAAATAATGGACAATCTACTTGCGTCGCACAAGGTTGTTCCGATGATCGTAGTCATGCCGAACGGGCATCACGACCGACATGCCGTTCCCGACATCTCCTCTCCTCCGAGTACAGCGGATCTCGCTCCTCTGCCGCCCCGCGGATATGACATAACTCCGAGCATTACGGAAATATCCAGGAGTGTAGTCTACGACCTTGTTCCCTTCGTAGATCACAACTTTCGGACGCGCCCCAATAGCAAATCGCGTGCAGTAGCGGGCCTTTCGATGGGCGGGGGGCAAGCACTGTTTATCGGACTGAACCATCCCGACATGTTTGCATGGGTTGCCTCCTTCAGCGGCGCGGTGATTGCTTGGCCTGACGCAATGATCCCTGATGCCGCGCCAGTACCGAGTCGTGGCGCCGAGCCCGTGATCCCTCGCTACAAGCTCAATACCAGAGCAATCGAGAAAGATGTGCCGGATCTCAACGATTCGATCAATGCAAAACTGCGCCTCTTGTATATTTCCTGTGGAATGGACGATGGACTGCTTTCCTCCAATGAGCAGTTTGAATCCTTGTTGAGCGAGCGGAAGATTGGATTCGTTCACCACGAGGTTCCCGGCTATGCGCACGTCTGGAGCTTCTGGAGAAGAAGCCTTGTGGACGTTGCTCCGCTGCTTTTTCAGCCTCAGCCTTCTCTGCAGAGAGCCAAATAAGCAAAAGCGGCGTCCCGCAGCGATTTTAGATGCGGGTTGTCTTAGCATGATT
>JAJXXG010000676.1 GCA_021781255.1 Acidobacteriota bacterium | reverse complement strand
TCCCAGGACGCCTTCGCGGCCTCGAACCTCTTGTCGATTGCGGCGCAGCCTTTCTGCCAATCCGCGTTTGCGGATCGAAGCCTCTTAGCTGCCCGACGCTCTTTCGTCACCTTGAAGAATTCGATAATGCGGTCAAGAAGGTTGAAGGTGGGCATGAATTTCAATGGGTCGGGAGCCGTAGGATAAGTTGACTTGGTGGGAGCGTCTGGATAGGTCGGTTTGGCAGCAGGGATTGGCCCAGATGCGCGCTTGACAGGTCTTTCGGGGTAGGCTCGTTCAACGGGATTTTGGGGGTATGCCCGCTTGACAGGACATTCCGGATAAGGCGGTTTTGGAGGAATCCGCGGCGGAACGGGTTCATTTGGACGCGGCGCTGTGAAATGGTTTTCCTCCTTGAGGTCTGCCCATCTGAGCGGCGCTCTCTCAAGACCAGTGGCAAGAATCCTCCGAAGCGCGGCGAATTCCTGTTCCAGCTCTTCTGTCAAACGCCTGGCTGCTGACAGATTGCCGTATAAAGCCCTATGGCCATCGAGCTTCGACCATTCTGCTGACCGCTTCCTAGCCCACCGGTCATTCCAAGTCGGAACCTGCTGCGTCGATTTCGACGCTGGCTTGTCCCCCGTCACATTGGGGGCCTCTCCCTTGGAGTCCGATTCATCAAGCTTTGCTCTGACTTCCCACATTCGGAGTCTCCCTGCCTACTTGAGCCAACATCCTAGCACCGGGCCTTGCTGCCTGCGCGGATTAATCCACCGACAAACCTCGTCCATCATAAAATTTACCAGCACAAACGTCAGCCCGATTGCGAGCAAACAACCCTGCACCAGCGCGTGGTCGCCGCTTCGAGCTGCCGGTGACGATGGAACTGCTGGAGATCCCTTCCACCGGTATCCTCCCGAGGATTTCCGCCCTGTAACAACTTTCTGTTTCCTGCCTTGCAGATAATTTCCGCTCTTTGGCGCACAATCATTTCATACGCAGCAATCCACTGAACCCGAGATGAATGTGCACCCGTTTTGCTCGATTTCGCGCGGAAAACTCGCCACTGGTCACTTTCCTCAGGCTTGTAAGAGCGATCTTTAACCTCTTATTTTTGACGACTTTATCATCTAACCGCTTTGTTTTCAACGGTTTAACCGACTCCCACCGAACGCTAAACCGCCTGTAATGAGGACTTTAGCCAAAAATCAGCCCAAAAATTTGTAGCTGGGTGTACTAAAGAGTAAACTGCGAACGCCGCTGACCGGCGTTCGCCTGTTGAATCTGTGCTGCGTGATCGGCGCCGAGTCGTCAGCGCTGTGTGCCGTGCAAACTCAGGCGCAGCGTGCCAAACCCGTATTGCCAATGTTGATTCCGTAATGAAGGTGGTACGGTAACCTGCCGTGCGGCCGTGGGCGCACCTCGAAGGCGCGGATAATCGGATGTGTGAACAGCAGGAGCAGTTTTGCGCTTTTGAAGGATTACGAAGCCTATCTGCGCGTAGAAAAAGGGCTTCGGCCGCTCACTTGCGAAGCCTATCTCAGTGACCTGCGCATCTTCGCGGAGTTTCTTGAGAGCCGCAACGGCGTGCTGCTGACGGCGGTCGAGGCCGACGTGGCTGCACTGCTCGAGCATCTGCGCAGCCACGGCATCGATTCGCGCTCCGCGGCGCGCAAGCTGAGCTGCCTGCGCGGCTTTTACAAGTGGCTGCTGCTCGACCGGCGCATTCATCACGATCCCACGGTCAACATCGAATCGCCAAAGGCGTGGAAGGTACTGCCCAAGTCGCTGGCCGAGCCGGAGGTGACGGAGATGCTGGAGCGGGCGGCGATGGCGGCTTCGCATCCGCAGGCCAAGGCCACGGCGCTGCGCGACCGCGCCATCCTGGAACTGCTCTACGCGGGCGGGCTCCGCGTCTCTGAGGTCACATCGCTCTCCACCAGCGATCTTGCGCTCGACCTGGGCCGCGTGCAGGTGCGCGGCAAGGGCGACAAGGAGCGGATTGTGCCGCTGGGGCGCGCGGCGCTTCTCGCTCTGGAGGAGTACCTGCGCGAGGGAAGGCCGCATCTCGCGCGCATCAGCTCGTCGCGCAAGAGCCGGGCGGCCAGGCAAAAATCTTTGCGGCAAGATCGCTCATTCCTGTTTCTTTCCTTGCGCGGCATGCCGCTCACGCGGCAATGGATTTGGAGCCTGGTCAAGAGTTCGAACTCGTCCACCAGCCCTCACGGCTTGCGCCACAGTTGCGCCACGCACATGGTGGAGCACGGCGCCGACCTGCGCAGCGTGCAGTTGATGCTGGGCCACGCCGACATTTCTACAACGCAGGTCTACACGCACCTGGCGCTGGGCCGGTTGAAGGCCGTGCACCGCCAGCATCATCCACGCGCGACGCGCCGCCCGGCTGAGCCCGAAGCGAGCACTGGCAAAGCTCCCGGTCCGCGCCTGGTTATTCAGAAAGCTGCCGGCAAGGATACCCCATGAGCGCCACGGCTGCGCCAACGATCGTTGTCCCCCTCGACTCGCTGGTGGAAGATTATCTGCGCGTGCTGGCCAATGAGCGCGGCGCCTCAACGCACACCCTGCGCGCCTACCAGCGCGAGCTGCGCGGATTTGCGGCGTGGCTGGCCGGGTGCAAAGACGAGCCGGACGCCGCAGCAGCGGGCTTGAGTATTGAACGCATCGAGCACACCCACATCCGCGCCTACCTGGGCACGTTGTACGATCGCGGACTGTCGAAGGCATCTGCGGCGCGGGCCCTTGCCGCCATTCGAAGCTGGTTCAAGTGGCTGGCGCGCACCGGGCACATCGAGCAGAATGCGGCCTCGCTCGTCGCCACGCCGCGCCTGCCCAAACATTTGCCGCGCGTGCCCTCCATCGAGCAGATGAATCGCGTGGTGGACTCAGTGCGCGGAGACGCGGCAAGCTGGCCTGCGCGCGACAAGGCGATTCTGGAAATGCTCTACGGCTGCGGCATCCGCAATGCAGAGCTGACCGGATTGAATCTCGGCGACATTCATTGGGCCAACGAGGCGATTCTGGTGCGCGGCAAAGGGCAGAAGCAGCGCTACGTGCCGCTGGGCGATGCGACGGCCGACGCATTGCGCGCCTATCTCGCCGAGCGCTCTGCGCGTCTGGCCGCGGCCGACGGCAAAAAAGGGTTTGAGACGCCGGCGCTCTTTGTGAATTTGCAGTTGCGCGGCCTCGGAAAAGGCGGTCAGGCGCGCCTGACCACGCGCAGCGTTGGCCGCATCGTCAAACGCATCGCCATCCTGCGCGGGCTTTCGGCAGACGTGCATCCCCACACCCTGCGCCATGCCTTCGGGACGCATTTACTTGAAGAGGGAGCTGACCTGCGCGCCATCCAGGAACTGCTGGGCCACGAGCGGCTATCGACGACGCAGCGCTACACGCAGCTCACTACCGCGCAACTTACGCAGGTCTACGACCGCACGCACCCACGGGCGAAGTAGCGCCTCACCGCGCTATTCGGTCAAATCTGATCCACTCCACGTCGTGCTCGAACAGCGCTACGTCGAGTAGTCGGCGTTGATGCGGATATATTCGTGCGTCAGATCGGTCGTCCAGAAGACGCAGGAGCCGCTGCCTTGATTGAGCTGGATCGAGATCGAGAACTCGCGTTGGCTGATGTAGGCGTGGGCGGCAGCTTCATCATATTCAGGAGCCCGCCCGCCGTCACGGCAGATGGGTAGTTCGCCGAAACTTATATCGAAGCGGTTGGGGTCGATCTCGGCGCCCGAGTAGCCGATGGCAGCGGCAAGGCGTCCCCAGTTCGGGTCGCAGCCGGCCCACGCGGTTTTTACCAGCGGCGAGTGCGCGATTGCCTTGGCCACGCGCAAGGCGTCGGCGTCATTGGCCGCGCCCTCGATGCGCAATTCCACCACATGCGATATGCCCTCACCGTCAGCCACGACCTGGCGGGCAAGGGAAGTGCAGACATCATTGAGCGCGGCGGCAAAGGCCGCATTGCCGGGACCAATGGCAACCCCGCTCGCACCCGAGGCCAGCAGCAGCACGGTGTCGTTGGTCGAGGTGTCGCCGTCGACCGAAATGCGGTTGAAGCTGAATTCGATAGCGGGACGGAGATAAGCGTTCAAATCCGCCGGCTTGATCGCCGCATCGGTCAGGATGTAGATCAGCATCGTCGCGTGCGGCACAAGCTGCGGGTGAATCATCCCCGCGCCTTTGCCGAAGGCGGCGATGCGAACCTCCCGAGGCGCGCCTCCGGGAGCGGCGATTTCCAGCCCCACGCAGGCGATCTTCTCCACGGTATCGGTGGTCAGGATCGCTTGTGCGGCCTCGTGGAAGTGGCTGCGTTCGGCGCCGAGCGACGCGGCAATCTCGGGCAGCACCGCAATCAGCTTCTCCGCCGGCAGCGGCACGCCGATGATCCCGGTTGACGATGGAAAAATCTCTTCCGCGCGGCAGCCGAAAACACGCGCGGCGGCTTCGCAGGTCGAGCGCGCGCCTTCGAGGCCTGCCTCGCCGGCGGCGCAGTTGGCGTTACCGGCGTTGATGGCGACAACGCGCACGCGGCCGCCGGTGGCGCTCAGATGCTCCTTATCAAGAATAAGGGGCGCGGCGATAACGCGGTTCGCGGTAAAGGCAGCGGCGGCGCTGGCCACGGCATCCGCGACGATGAGG
>JAJXXG010000309.1 GCA_021781255.1 Acidobacteriota bacterium | reverse complement strand
TGACCAGTCGCCACTTCCTTGCCTGGGCTCTGGATCGCAAGATTGATCTGGTCCACATCCAGCCTGGCAAGCCCACCCAGAACGCCTACGTGGAGAGTTTCAACAGCAAGCTGCGCGAGGAGTGCCTTCGCGTCAGCGGGTTCCAAAACCTGTTCGAAGCCAGGCGGATTATTGCCAACTGGCGCCGCGATTACAACGAACGGAGGCCACATAGCAGTTTGAACTACAGGACACCGGCAGAGTTCGCCGCGCAAGCAAGCGGTGGAAAAGACGCAGGCTCCGCCTGCTTGGAAAACGCCCACGGCGTTTCCCACTTTCCCACCGCTACGGCTGCGGCTAGCTAAGTATTATTTGTATGCGGAAAATGGGGGCAGGCCACAACAAGGAGGGGAAGTTATCGGCAAACGCGTGGTGCATGCCGCGACCATGCGCGACTGAGTGACCTGCCGCATTCTTGGCCTGAGGGCCAAAATTCCTGGTGTTTTTAACGATGAACAGTGATCAAATCGCTGGCTCCCAGTTTCTCTGCGATGGTGAAAAGAGTGTGATGCAGCGGCCTATACGTTCTGTAGGCGAATTTCTTCTTGAATCGCCTTGCCGCCGGTTCAAAGGTCCAGTCGCCAACCATGGTGGCGTCGAGGATGGCTCGGGACTTCGGGCGGGAGACGGGAAGAACAGGGATATAGGCGACGGGGAAGTAGGGCATGTTTAACGTGAATAGCCTGCTGGCGGCTGTCCGATAAATTTCGATCCCAGGATTCAGAATCTTCGAGAAGCTCGGCAGAGCAGAACACGTCTGAATAACGCAAATGCACCGTGAAAGGAGTACGCAATCCAATACGGCACGGTCAGTGCGCTGTTTCGGTGCGGCAGTCTGGACCGCGCCTTTGTGAAAATCCACAGCCCCAAGATTGACGACCGGAAGAGGCACGGCGGCGCGAAGCTTTTCTACGAAGGAAAATTCGTCCGTGGCTGCGAAGATGGCATCGAACGGGCGAGAGCTGGCAATGAATTCACGCACGAGAGTGAGAAAGTCTTCTTGTTGAATCGGGGTCGTGTCGGCTGAGGTGTATTTGTCGTTGCCGCGGAAGTGAAGGCCGAGGATGCGCCCCTCCGGGAAGATTTGATCGGCTTGCTGCTGGATGCGAATCGGGACCCTGAAGTATTCGTGCCATAGGCGGCTCAATTCCTCCCAGTCATTCCCAAGGATTTGAACATGACGGCGCCGGAGTTCCTTTAGATGCACGCGGCGATAGTGCCCCTCCGGGGGGGTATAGGCAAGGTCGAGCGCTCCGGGGATGGTGATGAAATCCGGCGGCTCGCCATACAAAGCCGATCGGATCTCCCATGCGGGGAAGATTCTCCGCTTATAGAAATAGGGAAGCAGTTGAAAAGTATGATAGAAGACCTGGCCGAAGAGACCCTCGATGATATCAGTGGCCTGACAAAAAACGCACATCGCAGGGTCCTTCATTCGTCTTCTTTATGGCCCCTTTTGGGACATTAGCTCGCTCGCCCAATTTCCCAGAAATCTGGCGGCCCCGATATGCCACTGTAGCACATTTGATTTGGATTGTTGCCCATGAGGATGGTATGAGCAGGATGGTCACAACCCTACAAATGGACCGGTTTGAAGAGAGTCTTCAAAATCCATAAAACTTCGGGCTTTTGTCGGCGCTACAAAGAGCCCTGACGGAGGGATGCAACCTACCCTGGCAGACGGGCTGCGCTGTCGACGGCCTGATCGATGGCATCCAGAACTTTTGTGCCCCCCGCCAAATCGAATTTCCTGGCGAAGTGTGCTTTGGAGGCAAATATCCTTGGGATGTCTTCCATCCCCAGAATCTTCGGATGGTGGCCTCCAATGCTCCAGTCAATGTATCGAAGGTTGTCCGCTGAGATCCTGAGATCTGGCTGGTTGCAGAGGATCGTGTGCGTGAGGCTTTCGTCGGGGGCGAATCTGGTGAAGTAGTGGGCAAGAATGGCCAGGTTCGTATCGTTTTGTGCCAAGATCCGCTCCGCAGTCCTTCGGTTGCCCGTAATCCAAGCGTCCCCCCCAAAGCATCTGAGTGCTTCTGAGAACGGATTAAAGGGGCTGACGAGAGACTTTGACCGGACAATCCCGACAGGAATCCGAATCGGTTTCTTCCTGCGCCAGGAATACCCCGGAAGCCAGATTTGAATGGCGATATAGCGGTCATACGCGACGGGCACCCAGCCGGCGCTTTTGAAACCGTGCCGCTCGTATTGCGTGGTCGGATCGGGGATGAGCGGATATACGATGGGGCGGTGGTCGAGGTAGGCGTCGAAGCCGCCGTTGGCGAGCTGGTCCAGGACCGCCTGGGGTGGCTGCGTAGTGTAGTCGCTCCCGCTCAGGAAAGTAAACCAATCCGAGCCGTCGGAGTTCTGGTACATTTCTCGCAGAGCGGCCTGAAAAGCCAGCCAGCAGCTAATCCGGCCTCATTTCGTATCGATGTGTGGCTGAACAAATCTAACTTGCTTGGGAAATTCAATCCCTTCCAGCGAATTCTTTCCAAAATCAAAGTGACAAACTATCGGAGGGTTCTGATACAGGGAGATCAGTCGTTGCGTGAGGCGAAGCAACTGCTGGGGTTTGTCATAGGCAACCAGTACAAAACCGATCGTTTGGCTCATTTGCCGGCCTCCGTTTGGCTTTTGTCGCTTTCAATCCCGAATGATTATAACCATTTGCTCGGTCTTGCTCTGGCGTCGGGTGGGGCGGTCGAGGTCGTGTCGAGGGCTGCGCCAAGGAGAGCCGAGGAAGGGCGGGATGTGATTTTTCACGCTTGCCGCGGCTGCGTCTAATTCACGGAAACGGCCCCGCCGGAGATGGCGTGCTGTCGGGTCCGCTGGAGCAGGTCTGCCCAATGGGCATCCGGCCGTACCTGTGCGAGGTAATATTCCCAGGATTGCTGACGTTGAGCCTGGGCCAGGGAGGGATCACAGAGGATGCGCTCGCAGGCGGCGAGGCACTCATCGGCTGAGCGGTATGTGCAGACGAAGTCGAGCGGCGCAGGCAACTGGTTGAGGATCGGCTCACTGACAATGCACTTTGACGCTGCGAGATATTCCGCCATCTTGAATGCGAGGGAATCGAACAAACCACGAAAGTAGATGCCGATGAGCGACTTTTTGGCCCAGCGAACGTATTGTGGTTGTCGGCAGGGGAGATTCGTGACGAGGTCGGGGCAGAAGGAGAACGCGAACGGAGTAGGTACAACACCGCCGACGACCCGGTGTTTGAATTCCTTCTTCAGAGCGCGCAGAAGCCCGATGCGCTGATCGTTGATGCCGGATTCGCCCGGAGCTTCGCAGGCCTCCCACACACGGGTTTGAAAGAGAATCGTGCGGTCCACAGGTTGCCGGGGATCCTGCTCGAATGCCTTCCAATGGGGCGTGGCGAGATAGCGATAGATCTCTCTGAGCCTCCCCTTAGACGCTCGCGGCAAGGTGGGCGCTATCGCGGTCAAAGCTGCAGCCATACTCCGCCGGGAACGGCACGCCCAGTTCAGCCCCAAAGGAATAATCTTCTGTTGCAGGGCGGAAACGTGACGGGCATTGAGATTCCGCTTCGCATAGACATCGCACCATTCCAGGAGGCCCTGGTCCCACCAATCGCTGTGATCGCTAAGCTCGATGGCCAGCCTAAGCCCGTCAACCTCAATCGCGGCGCAGAGTGGATTCGAAATCCAGCCCACCCGGCGCAGCCTGATGGCCGCACCGGGTTGTGCATAAAGACCGGCAAGCGTGCGGCCAAAGTGAAATAGATCGAGGTTGTCGCCGCAGGAGAAGTGGACGCGCATGTCAGATGCCTTTAGATCATTCCAAATCTTAAAGTATTCACTGCCTCATGCAAAGCGCCACTGCCCCTGATTTTGGAGGCTGGGACCCGTCCAACAGCAATCTTCTCAGGTCCTGCGACAGCAAGAGCACTCCCAGACCCAAGCCCTACCCGGAAGATGACTCAAACTGGATTGATATAACGCTCGCTACGCTGAAATGAGGCGCATTGTTGCGACGCCGGCGAAGATTGCGCTCGTGGCACCGATTCACGGGAGTTTCCGCGTTTCGGTGTCGCCCGACCCGATGGCCATAAATTACTAACGTAATGACACTAAAAGGGAGGAGATATACGGGATACCTCTCCATGCAACATTCGTTGTATGAATATCTTACTAAAGTAAGTCGCCTGGCAAAGATGGGGGATTGAAATCTTCTTCTTATGCATTAAAGTAACCGCATGTAATTACTACAAGGATGGGTTGAGATTACGTTGGTTTCGCAGGGCAGCAACGTCATCCCGCGCTTTTCTGCTGCCGGCTCTGCCTTGAGCCGCGGATAGAACGCAAGAAGCACGTTGCAAGCCTCGGATTCCCAAACCCTTTCCCTTCCTCAGTTGTCGGCTTTCACGTGCTCGATTTTCAGGTCTTGGCAGGATTGAGATGAAAAGACTTTTACTTGGTTTCGCAAGCGTTCTGTTTTTCTTTGCCTCCGTTTCTCCGGCTCAAACTGTCTACGACGGCCTGACTTTGCCGACGAGCATCACACATCCTATTCTGGAGGGGTTCAATAATCCCGCTACGCTGGCGACCGCCCGCGCATGGTGGGCCGCGAACGAACC
>JAJXXG010000818.1 GCA_021781255.1 Acidobacteriota bacterium | reverse complement strand
GCAATTGTGGGCTGCGAGAATGCAACGGGCGTTCTCCGGACGGGCGAAGAGGTGACCGTGTCGTGCGCCGAGGGCGAAGTGGGTTACGTGTATGAGGGCATCCTGCCGTTTGAAGTGGCGCACACGTCAATTGAATCGCTCCCGAAGCTTCGCACTCGCATCATGGTCAATGTTGGCAATCCGGACGATGCCTTCAGTCTGTCATTCCTGCCGAATGACGGAGTCGGTCTTGCCCGGCTGGAGTTCATCATCGCGAACCACATTCAGGCACATCCAATGGCGCTGCTGCATTTTGATGAACTGAATGATCCGGATGCGAAGCAGAAGCTGGCGGACCTGACCGCGCTATATGAGAAGAAGCCCGACTACTTCGTTGATGAGTTGGCGCGGGGCGTGGGGCAGATCGCCGCTGCGTTCTATCCCAAGCCGGTGATCGTGCGCCTCTCAGACTTCAAAACAAATGAGTATGCGCATTTGCTAGGCGGGCGACAATTTGAACCGATCGAAGACAACCCAATGATCGGATGGCGGGGCGCCTCGCGCTATTACAGCGAGGGTTATCGCGACGGGTTTGCATTGGAATGCCGCGCTATGAAGCGAGTCCGCGAAGAGATGGGCCTTGTCAACGTCATCCTTATGATTCCGTTTTGCAGAACGCTTGACGAGGGCCGCGCGGTCCTGGCTGAGATGGAAAAGAATGGCTTGAGGCGCGGCGCCAATGGTCTTGAGGTGTATGTGATGTGCGAGATTCCAAGCAACGTAATTCTCGCCGACGATTTTTTCAAGATTTTTGACGGCTTTTCCATCGGGTCCAATGATCTCACGCAATTGACGCTTGGACTGGATCGCGACTCCAGGCTGCTGGCTAAACTCTTTGACGAGCGCAATCCCGCGGTGTTGCAAATGATTCAGCGCGCGATTGAGGCCGCCAGGAGAAATGGGAAGAAAATCGGCATCTGTGGGCAGGCGCCCAGCGATTATCCCGAGTTTGCAAGGTTCCTGGTGGAGCAAGGCATAGACTCCATCAGCCTGAATCCGGACTCGGTACTGAAAACCATGAAGACGCTTGCAGAAGCGGAAGAGCAGGGCGGCTCAAGCCGAGCAGCATAAGGCCGCGACTCGCGGGAGGAGAAATGATCTTCAAGAATCGACAACACGCCGGACTAAAGCTCGCTCAGGAGTTGGCAGATCTTGAGGGGACGAAAGATTTGCTTGTGTTGGGACTGCCGCGTGGCGGAATTCCAGTGGCATTTGAGGTTGCCCAGCGCTTGCATGCGCCGCTCGATGTTTTCCTTTCGAGAAAGCTGGGTGTTCCTGGGCAGGAGGAGTTGGCGTTTGGCGCAGTTGCCGCGAACGGAGGCCGGTATCTCGACGAGGAAATCGTTGCGTCGGTTCGCCTGGAGCCTGACGAGATCGAGAAGATCACGCACGCAACAGAGAAGACGCTGGAGGAGCGCGCACGCATCTATCGTGAGGGCAGGTCCCCGCTGCAGGTTGAGGGGCGAACTGTAGTACTGGTCGATGATGGTGTTGCGACCGGAGCCAGTATCTATGCGGCAATGCGAGCGCTTCAGGGAATGAAGCCGAAAAGCCTGATCGTTGCAGTCCCTGTTGCTTCGAGAAGCGCCTGCAACCGGTTGCGGCGGCATGCCGACCGGCTGGTTGTGCTGTATGCGCCGGAGAACTTCTACGCTGTCGGTCAGTTCTACGAGGATTTCTCGCAGGTGCCGGATGCTGAAGTTGTCGATTTGCTGCGGCGTGCCGACAAAGCATTTGCGATGGTCGGCGTGGCCGGCGATTGCCCCGGGAATCAGCATTCACTGCAGTCGGCCATGGGGAATACGCATCACGAAATCGTGATCAAGGCCGACGATGTGAGTCTGGAGGGTCTGCTGGGTCTACCTTTCGGTGCCACAGCAATTGTTCTTTTTGCGCACGGAAGCGGAAGCAGCCGTCACAGCGCGCGCAACCACTATGTGGCGGAATACCTTCAATCGCACGGTATTGCAACGTTGCTGTTCGATCTTCTTACCGCGGATGAGGAGCGTGTCGATCGCATTTCGTGTGAACACCGCTTCAACATTGATCTGCTGGCGGAGCGACTAATCGCAGTTACGCGCTGGATACGCAAAAATCCACTGACCAGGTCACTCAGGGTTGCATACTTCGGGGCCAGCACCGGCGCAGCTGCGGCCTTCGTGGCGGCGGCGGCGCTCCCGGAGTCGATTGCGGCGGTAGTGTCGCGGGGTGGCAGGCCGGATTTAGCGGGTGAGGCTCTAGACAAAGTGCGCGCTCCGTCTCTCCTGATTGTTGGCAGCCGCGATGAGCAGGTTATCGCGCTGAACCGCACGGCGCTTGACAAACTGCAATGCGAGAACAAGGAAATAATTCTGGTGCGCGGGGCGACTCACCTCTTCGAAGAGCCCGGATGCCTGGAGCAGGTTGCCTTCGCGGCGACTGACTGGCTTAGCTCCATCTTCAACCGAGAGAAAAAGGGCGCCGACATGAATGAGCGCATAGAGCGACGGACAGCATAGAGTCATAGTCTTTGGGCTACTTGCCACGTCTTCCTCAAAAAGCTAAGCCCGAGAGCATGCGCCCTCGGGCTTTAGCGAAGCCACGCCTGCTGTGAGAGAACTATGCGGCCTTGACTTCGACCGTCTTCGGCGGTGCGGCTTTGGGAAGCTTGATCTCGAGGACGCCATTGGTCAAAGTTGCCGTTGCTTTGTCAGGATCGATTGTGCGGGGAAGATCTACACGGCGCGAGAGTTCCTTCGCAGACACTTCGCTGTACTGAACTTCGGCGTCTTTTTCGCTTTCCTTCTTGCGTTCGACTTTGCCGTGAATGTAGACCGAGTTTGGCTCTACCTGCACGGTGATTTCCTTGGCGTCGAATCCGGGGACTTCGGCGCGAAGGGAGAAGCTGTCGTCGGCTTCGCCGATTTCGATGGGCACCACCTTCAGCAGCTCGGACTCAGCCCGGAACCAGTCGTTCCAGTCCTCGCCGTCAATTGCGCCTCGCTGCTGAAAGAGATCGAAGGCGCGCTGGGCGATTCGGTTAGTGAGAGACTCCATCTCCTCGAATAGGCCGGGAACCTGCCGGAGCTCAACGAGCGTTCTGTCTGAAGTCTTTGGTTGAATCATAAGTGACGTTGGCATGGCACAACTCCTATGGGGAATGCTCGCGCAAAACGCGCGATCTGGCTACCAAGGTATTGCGCGACATATAGTCCAGCCCGTGATACTGCGCACTCCTGTTGGTGAAGTGCCTCACAGTTTCTGCAACTCAATCAGAGTTCGGGCTCGGCGCATCAGGCCGTCGCGCGAAATAATTCCCTGCACAGTTCCATTTGCGACGACGGGTAGGAAATCAAGAGTGTTCTCCTCCATTGTCTGCATCGCTGTCATGATTGAGGTCGTGGGCATGACGGCAGATTCGGCGGAGATCGGAAGCATGATGCGATCGAGCGTCATCAGGGGCCAGAGGTTGCGGTCGACGTGCTTGATCGCCCCTAGGTTGATCACCCCAACCGGAACGTCGTTCTGGGTGACAATCGCGGCGTGGGAGCCCTCGCGCAGCAAGGTGTGATCGACAAAGTGTTGCACCGTCTCATTGCAATCCACTCGCGGATAGTCCTGCGACATGAATTCCCCTACCGAATGCTCGAGGAAAGAAGCGCGCAGCACGGAGTCAAGAGCACTCTCCCGGGCGGCCTGCAGGATGAACCATCCGATGAATGCGATCCAGAGCGCGCCAATGCCTCCCTTGTGGAAAAAGCTCAGGATGCCGAAAACGATAAAGAACATGCCGATGAACTGCCCGACGCGCGAGGCGCTTCTGGTTGCCCGGTCCATGTTGCCCGTCTTCCACCACAGAAACGCGCGCAGGATGCGCCCGCCGTCCATGGGATATCCGGGGATGAGATTGAAGATGCAGAGCCCGATATTGATGTAGCCAAGCCAAAGCAGCATGAGGCGAATCGGCGTCAACGCCGCAGGTACCAGAAAGGTAGCGCCGAGGCACACAACTCCGATAAGAGCGCTGGTAGCCGGTCCAACGATTGCGATGGCAAACTCATCCCGCGCGTTCGAGGCATCCTTGCCAAGCTGAGAGACACCGCCTAGTGCGAACAGCGTAATTCCAGATACAGGCAGCCCCCGCAACCTTGCCACAACCGAGTGCGCGAGCTCATGAAGAAGCAGCGAAACAAAGAACAGCACAGCAGTCACGACGCCAAGAACCGCAATTAACGCGTAATTCCATTGCGGATGCTGTGCGTGATAGCTGCTTACGAGGGAAAAGGTGATCAGGAGCGCGATGAGGAACCAGCTGTAATGCAGTCCGATTTTGATTGAGAAGACCTGGCCGAGCTTGATCTGAGAGCGCATAGGCATATCCGAGACTACTGCTAGCAGCGTGGCTCGCGGCCCGGCCGTGGGCAGTGATTCTTGTCACCCGCGGCGGTGACGGCAGCTACGGTATATAGATGCTGCGAGCGCGACTCTAAGTACAGCGTGGCCGCTTTACGGAGAAGGCTATAGCGCCCAAAGGTTCCACCTTCGACAGAACGCGGTTGGTTTAGGTTACGGTTTTACGAGAAATGCATCTGTCTTTGTGGTCTCACGCTCTCCAGACACAGAGTGCTGTTCCTTCCCA
>JAJXXG010000915.1 GCA_021781255.1 Acidobacteriota bacterium | reverse complement strand
CAGATCTGCTAGGCGCTGCTCGGGCGATCCGGCGAAGAAAAGCGGGCCGCGCGTCTGGATGTTGGCGCCAGGGCGCGGAGAAAAGCCGAGGCTGCGCAGTCGCGCGATGCCGTGCTCGGCACGCTCCTGCGCGGCGAAGGACGCGGGAGAGATGACGCTGATGCCCGCGTCCGGGGCGGGGCAGGGAGGCCTGAGGAGCGGCTTGGGCTGCGGCTGCGCGGACATAGCTACCAGGCCTCGCCGCGCGCAATGAGAGATGCGGGTCCGGTCAACTCAAGCTCGGTTCCTGGTCCGCTCCAGCTTACGGTTTGCGGGCCGCCGGGAGCCAAGACGGTCAACGGGGATTGGACCAAGCCGAGAGAAATCGCGGCGGTGGCGGATGCGGAGCTGCCGGTGCCGGAGGATGTTGTGGGACCGACGCCCCGCTCGTAGATGCGGATTTCGATTTCGGTGGGGCTGAAAACGCGAAGAAACTCCACGTTGGTCTGATTGGGAAAGTCAGGGTGCACGCAGATCTCGGCGCCGATGGTCTGCCAGGATCGACCGGCAACCGTGAACTCGGGATTGTCCACGACGATGACGAAGTGCGGATTGCCGGTGGATATTGAGGAGCCGGTGATGGCGGTGCCGTCGGCAAGGGTGACGGTCTTTGCGGCGAAGGTGGGGATTCCCATGCCCGTGGTGATCTGCACGGAATACTCGCCGGCGGTGCTGACTGCATTGACGCGGCAGATGCGCAGGCCTGCGTCGGTTTCGATGGTGAGGCTGTCGCCGGGCTGGGAGTGGAGGGAGGCAGCCATCCAGGCAGCCACGCAGCGCGTGCCGTTGCCGCTTATCTCGGCGATGGAGCCGTCGGCATTGTGCAGGCGGATTCGGCCGGATGCGGGGCCGGTCCACGCGAAAAATTCGATGCCGTCGGCTCCGACGCCGGTGTTGCGCGCACAGAGACGGCGAGTGAGAGTGGCCCAGTCGTGGCTGCCGGCAGCATCTTCGGTGACGATGAGAAAGTCGTTGCCGCAGGCGTGGGCTTTGGTGAAGGGAATCAATCTTCCTCCGGATCGCGAAAGTTGAACAGCGCCTCGATGGCCGGTTCGGCTATCAATTGCGTGTGGAGTCGCGCGTGCTGCTTTTTGGTTGCGGTGAGCGTGAAGCTGACGCGCTGGAGTTCGCCGACGGTGTCGCTGTCGATGTTGGCGAGTCGCTCGCCGGCCTTGTCCATGGCGTCAAGGATGGACTGGAGCATGGCGGTATGATCGTGTCCGCGAGCTTCATAGACGAGCGGGTAAATCTTGATGCTGGCGCGGCGCTCCAGGATGCCGACGATCTCCAGCGCGACGACGACGATGGCGGTGGCGAGCACGGCAGTGGCATAGAGCCCCGCGCCGCAGGCCATGCCGATGGAGGCGACGACCCAGACGCTGGCGGCGCTGGTGAGGCCGCTGATGCGGCTGCGATTGTGCAGGATGAGTCCGGCGCCGAGGAAGCCGATGCCCTGCACGATGTTGGAGGCAACCTGGCCCTTGTTTGGGTTGCCGTCGCCGGCCAGCACGGCGGAGAGCAGAGTGAAGAATGCGCTGCCCATGCTGATAAGCAGGTTGGTGCGCACGCCGGCAGCCTTGCGCTTGGCCTCGCGCTCAAGGCCGATGAGGCCGCCGAGCAGGCATGCCACCAGCAGGCGGCTGAATGCGCCGCTGAACACGACGACTTGCTGAATCCAGCTGAAATCGAAGGGTTGCGCAAACCAGGCAAGTGCCGTGCTCATGGGATGTCCTCATTCCATCTTCCAATGGCCCGGGGCGAGTGGAAGCCTGACGCATGAGCATTGCCTGAATCGAAGGCGACGCAGGCAGAGCGGCCCAGGGCAGCATCGATTGGAAGCGTTCTACTGCCCGATGCTATCACCGCCCGGTTCCTTTGTTGAGGGGTAGGACGACGTAAACCGTGCCGGAGGGCTGGCCGGGCGCGTAGAAGCGGCGAACGGGTATGAGTCCGCCGGGATGCGCGTGCACGGCCTGGTCGATCTCATCGCCGTCGAAGGCGAGGACGATGGCGGCGTGGGCGGCCGGGTCAGCAAGCGCAGCCTGGTAATACTGCTTGTCGCTTTCATTGATGGTCTGGCGGAGGGGAATTCCGGTGAGAGCGACGAGCTGCGGATAAACGGAGGTTTCCATGAGCACGATGCCGCCGGGCCGGGTGGCGAGGAGCGCACGCAGGACGGGCGGGATCTGCTGCTCGAAGGGACGGCGCGAGTCGATGTTCTTGATGCTCTCGACATAGGTGAGCGGCCGCTCGTGGAGGACGCGCACTGCATTGAGAAGGATGAGCAGGCCGAGCAGGGCCGCGGTATAGCGCGGCCAACTGGGCCTGAGCTTGCGGGCGATGGCCAGCGAGAACTCCGCGAGAAAGCTGAGACCGAGAGCGAAGGCGGGCAGCAGCTCCATGCCGTAGCGGGTGTTGTACCAGGAGTGCGGCCACCAGACAGGAACGAAGATGGGCACGGAGCCGAACGCGATGGAGTACGCGTAGAAGGGAACGGGAAGCCACAGCAACAGCGCCCACCGGAAGGCCCTGCGGCGGGCGGCGATGCAGCCCAGGCCGGTCCCCAGCAGGCTTAGCAGCAGGAGGGGTCTGCCCCATGCCACGGCGGCCGCATCCATCTCCGCGGCTTTGAGAAAGAAGAAGAGCGAGACCCAGGGATTGTGCCAGCCGGGATGCGGCGGGCCTGATCCGATGGCTGTGCGCAGTTCGATGGCCTTGGCGGAGTAGGGGCCGCGGGCAAAGTCGAGCCAATCGCCGAAGGCCACGGCGTTATAGACAAACCAGACGACGGGCGCGGCAACCACGATAATGCTTGCCAGCCAGAAGGTGCGGGAGCGCAGTGTGTTGTGACGCAGGAGCACCAGGCCGATGGCGACCCATGCGAGGAATGCCAGAATCCATCCGTCGTAGCGCGTGTAAATGGCCGCGATGAGAACGCCTGCAATGGGCCAGAGCAGGCGCGAGGCGCGATGGGGTTCGCGCAGAAGGGACTGGTGCCACTCCACGAGCCAGACGACGGTCCAGATCATCTCGCACAGGAAGAGCGGCTCTGTCATGGCCGTGGTTTGCAGATACAGCAGGTTGGGATTGAGTGCGAAGAAGGCCAGTGCCACGGCCGCAGCGGGCGGCGCGAGCCAGCGGCGAGCCAGCCGATAGATGCCCGCGCATCCGGCGATGTAGGCCAGAGCGGAGGGAATCATGCCGGCGATTCCGTTGGCCCACCATGCATAGACGGCCACGAACGGGATAAGCAGGATATGCGGAAGCGGCAGCCAGACGGAGCCAAGCTGCGTGAGGCCGGGGCGGTGGGAATCGAAGACACGCCTTGCGATGTGCAGGTGCGCTACTGCGTCTCCGTAGTTGAGCATGGCGCCTTGGCGCCAACTCCAGAGCACCGCAAAGGCTGACAACGCCGCACAGGAGGCCAGCACGGCCAGCCACTCAGTGCGGCGAAGGGAAGCTTCAGTCAAGGTGAGTCAGCTCGCGGAAGAGGTTGAAGCGCTCGTCGATTTCTTCACGGGAGAGCTGCTGCAGGCGCTCGGTGCCGAAGCGCTCGACGGTGAAGGAGCCCATAACGCTGCCGTAGAACATGGCGCGGCGGAAGGTGGCAGGCGTGAGAGTGGGCTGCGAGGCAAGATAGCCGAAGAATCCGCCGGCGAAGCTGTCACCCGCGCCGGTGGGGTCCATCACTTCTTCCAGGGGCAGAGCGGGCGCGCGGAAGGGACGGGCGCCGGCCTCGTGATCGGACTTGTGAAAGACGGTTGCTCCATATTCGCCGTGCTTGACAACCAGCATGCGCGGACCCATGTCGAGCACGGCGCGGGCAGCCTTGACGAGGTTACTGTTGCCGGCGAGCATGCGGGTTTCCGTGTCGTTGATGAGCAGGACATCGAGGCCCTTCAACACCTGGAGCAGCGCGGGGCGATGATCCTTGATCCAGTAATTCATGGTGTCGCCCGCGACGAGGCGCGCCTGCGGCATGGCCTCGCGCACGCGGCGCTGCAGGACGGGATCGATGTTGGCGAGGAAGAGGAATTCGGAGTCGCGATACTCGTCGGGGATTTTGGGCTGGAAGGCGCCGAAGACGTTCAGCTCCGTGGCGTGGGTCTTTGCCTCGTTCAGGTTGTCGAGGTAGGAGCCTTGCCAGAAGAAGCTCTTTCCAGCGGCGCGCTCGATGCCGCGGGTATCGATGTTGTGGTTGCGGAAGACGGCCTCCTCGGCGGGGCCGAAGTCTTCGCCGACAACGGCGATGACGCGCACGTCAGTAAAGTAGCTTGCTGCCAGGGAGAAGTATGTGGCGGCGCCGCCGAGGCAGCGATCGCGCTTGCCCGCGGGGGGTTCAATGGAGTCGAAGGCAACGCTGCCTACAACGGTAATCGCCATGTTTCTGCCTTTCTGAGTCGCATCAAAAAAGAATGTTGGAGCGCTGTCGAGCTACCAGCCGAGATATTTTCCAAACAGTAGGCTGAGCTTTTCCCGGGTGGCAGCTGGGATGGCATCCGGCTGCGTAAGCACGGCGTAGCGCGCGGCGGAGGCGCAGGCACAGGTTCGTGCGGTGGGCATGGCGGCTACTGCAGCCTTAACGACCTTGGCGGCATTGTCGGCGTTTTTGTGGAGT
>JAJXXG010001087.1 GCA_021781255.1 Acidobacteriota bacterium | reverse complement strand
CGGCCCCGGCAAGGGCAAAACCACCGCCGCCCTTGGCCTGGCTCTGCGCGCCGTGGGCAACGGCATGCGCGTCCTCATGCTCCAGTTCCTCAAGGGCTCCTGGCACTACGGCGAGCTCGACGCCGTCCAAGCCTTCGGCGAAAACTTCGTCCTCAAGCCGATGGGCCGCGGCTTTGTGAAGGTCGGCGGCGCAGAGACAGACCCCGAAGATATCCGCCTTGTGGAAGAAGCGTGGGGCGAAGCTGAGGCCGCCATCCTCTCAGGCGAGTGGGACCTCGTCATCCTCGACGAGATCAACTACGCCATCAGCTATCACATGCTCGCACCTGAGCTCGTCTCAAACGTTCTGCGCCGCCGCCCCGAGATGGTCCACGTCGTGCTCACCGGCCGCAACGCCCATCCCCTCCTCGTGGAACTGGCAGACACCGTCACCGAGATGCGCGAAGTAAAGCACGCCTACCAGAAAGGCATCCTCGCCCAGCGCGGCATCGAGTTTTAACTCGCCTTTTCGCTATCACCGGCCACCCCATACACACCCGGAATTGCACCTGAATAGGACGTCCAGCATTCCGCGCCAATGCGTGAGAGCCCGTGTCCAACTACGGCCCCATATTTTCAGGCGCCTGTCGCGATTGGAGAGGTGTGCAACAAGACTTCGTAGCGAAACCCCTGTGTAGCTAGACGACGCCTAGAACCTGAAAAGCGTCAGGGGGCGAAAACGCTCCTCGCACGTCAACTGGGTACAGTCGAGCCAATTTCCATCTCTGGCCGTTAAGATGGATTACGAAAGGGCAGTTGGACACTCCTTTGGTTCAACGATCATCCACAGTTGCGCACGTTCTCTGGTTGCAGGTGCGCCTTCCGGTTCGGCAACCCATACCTTAGTTAGGATTGAATGAATGAATGAAGCATTTTCTACGAACTCAGCTTGACCGCTATTTCGGCCACTTCGCCCGCCGCAATGAAATCGAGAATCTCCGACAACAAGTTGCATGCATTGCGGAGCTTCAGTTGGCAATCCCCCTCCCCATGCCCTTGGGCAAACTTGGCGGTTGGGCTCTTTCTGCAGATGCGCTTGTGTATGTTGTGCGCGATATCCGCAAACACCGACCCCCTCTGGTCATCGAATTCGGTTGTGGAGTATCAACTATTGTTCTTGCTGCGCTATTGAAAACGCTTGATGGTGGTCTGCTTATATCCATCGAACATGACCTCGAGTACTTAAAGCTTGTGAAGGACGAACTTGCTTCGTACGACCTCACAAGCTTTGTCGAACAGCGCCATATGCCATTGGTGAGTTTTACTCCGTCGTCTCCGCTTGCATCCTGCCAATCTTACGATCTGCGCGGGCTGGACCTCGACTTCGATGTTGCGGTTGTCGACGGACCCATTACCTCAAAGTTCGGTGCGGCCACCCGCCTGGCACCGCTCGAGTGGTGCGCGGTGAGACTCCATCCCGGCGCAACCGTCTATCTAGACGATGCCGACAGAGCTGAAGAACGGCAGGTAGTGGAAGCGCTTCTCGCGCGTCAACTCGACATCAAGGCTGAGAATCTCGTTGCCGAAAAGGGGCTTGTGCGGCTGACGCGGCACGCTTTAACAGCTGCGTGATTCTTTCTTCGGATGTCACTTACCAGAGTTTGCCAAGCATGAAATCCGCACTCACCGGACGGAATCGATCGGTCCCGGCTCCGGGAGTCAATGTGATCTCTCCGAAATAGACTTTGCAGTCGTTCAACGAGTAGAGGTCGACTCGGCAGAAATCCAGACCGGCGCCAAGATCCTCGGCGATCTGAAGCATTTGCTCCAGAGTAGCCGGGCGAGGCTGGTCACAGTCGGCACGCGGGTATTCCAGAACGAATGGCTGTGGCTCCCACCGGGTGTTGTAAAACGTGCGCTTGTGTGCAATGTACCTGTCAGAATCTACCTGGATGTAGTGACATTTCCCATGGAAGACGAAGAATTTGTAGTCAGGCGGGACTTCCGTATCTCCATCGATGAGATAAAGCTCCACTATGATTTTAGGATCAATCAGGTCATAGTGTGTTTCGTCACGTTTCAACCCGAACTTACTCTGGAGCCACAGCTGGCATTTCCTGCGTACTGCTTCGAGGTCCACCGAAGATTTATCTCTAACAAGAATGTTCCAGCCTGATCCATGTGTCGCCTTCAGCACAAAGCATGACGGCAATCGATCAAAATCAATCTCCTCAGCTTGCCTTGCAACCTGATAAATCTCGTTCAGGATTGCTCGATGACCTTTGGAGGCAACCCACTCTCGAACAGCAAACTTATCAGCCAGCATTGCGGCTTCAGGAAGCCGCTCTAAATATTTCCGATGGAAGACTTTTTCGTTGAAGCTTCTTGGATGACGAAGATGCAGGAGATAACCATGCCGCCGGAAAAATCGTATTCTCCTCTCTGTCTCGACCCCAAAGACTCTTCCGCTCAATTCCGTTGCCTGCTCGAGCTTCCAGTCAATGGTCTTGCGCCAACGCTTTCCGGCATTTTCCAGGATGGACATCTTATCGGCCTTGCTATCTCCACTTTGATTGCTCGTCTATGCAAAGATATCCATTCATATTGGATCGGGCATACTTTTTACTGTGTCGGAATCGACTCACGATCACCGAAAGTAACATGAATCAATGTGTCGTCCTAAAGGCTTAAATAATAGTCGAAGATTATCGCAATCAGGACTCCGGCAAGGGAGATTCTGCCAGGTGTTGGATCCTCACGCGCCATACCGCCGGCAATATCCGACACAATTTCCCTGCGACATGCGGCCGCAAGTGAGGCAAAACAACCGTTAATCGGCGGGAGCAGAGATGCCAAGAGGTTGACGATAGTAAGGACCATGTTGAGGACATCGTCGGGCTTTTGTGCCTTCCAGCCACCTACTATCTCGCCGCCATCACCGACTTCGTTTACAATCGATTCCGGCATGTCCTGGTTCAAGCGCGAGAACGGCGATTTCCCACCCGGCAGCCCCGCTGGCCCTGTCGGCGACTCCAGTGATGACGAGGAGCGCCGCGTACGCACCGAAGGGCTGTGGAGCAAGTGCCCCGGCTGCCGCCAGGCTCTCTTCAAGGCCGATCTCGAGTCCAATCTCAACGTTTGCCCCAAGTGCGGACATCACTTCAAGCTAGGCGCGCAGCAGCGCATTGAGCTGCTCCTCGATGCCGGCTTTGAGCTCGTCGACCGCGGTCTGCGCTCCACGGATCCGCTCAACTTCGTTGACGTGAAGCCCTATAAACAGCGCCTGGAAAAGGCCCAGCAAACCACGGGCCTTGATGACGCGATCCTGAACGCCGTCGGCCAGCTCGGCCCTCACCGCGTGGTTCTCAGCGCCATGGAGTACCGCTTTATAGGCGGCTCCATGGGCGCCGTCGTGGGAGAAACCATTGCCCGCGCCATTGATCGAGCCCGCACGGAACGCATCCCGCTCATCGTCATCGCGGCCAGCGGCGGCGCACGCATGATGGAAGGTGTGGTGAGCCTGATGCAGATGGCCAAAATTTCCACCGCGCTGGGCCAGCTTGACGATGCCCGCGTGCCTTACATCTGTGTTCTCACTGACCCCACCACCGGCGGCGTCACCGCCAGCTTCGCCATGCTCGGCGACCTGAACATCGCCGAGCCCGGAGCGCTCATCGGCTTCGCAGGTCCGCGAGTTATCGAGCAGACCATCCGGCAAAAGCTCCCTGAGGGCTTTCAGCGCTCCGAGTTCCTGCTTGAAAAGGGCTTCCTTGACGCCGTTGTCCCGCGAAAGGAACTCAAGGATTACCTCATCCGCGCGCTCGACTTCCTGAAGACTCCCGCCATCGCCTGAGCCCGCGCCGCTCCACCGGCAAACCAATCCTCCCGCCTATCGCGTAGACTGTTGGCCCAGAGTAGCTTCTCGCAACCAGGAGCTTCAATCGCATCCACACGCGCTTCCGGCCCGAAAACAAAAGGAATCCTCATGCCCCACTTGCTCCGCTCGCCGCGCCTTGCTCTCGTCCTTCTACTCGCTCTCGCCGCTGCTGCTCTTCGCGCCCAAACCCCGTCCCCGCCGGTCTTCACTTCGCTCGCTCCCATCGCATTTAATGCATCCGGCCCAGTGCTTCGTGAGCACGCGCAGCCTCAACTGCCCTTCACTGTCGCCGGGCCGCGCGGCGTTTTGGTCGGCCAGCAGGACGGCTCGCTCGAAGCCTGGGCACTGCCCGTCAAAATCCTTTCGCACCTCCGCATCACCGCCAACATCCAGGGCTACACCGTCCCCATCGATGTGAATGAGCAGGCCGCGGAAATCGAAGTCCGCCCTGACCGTACCGTCCTCACCTACTCGCACATCGGCTTCACCGTGCGGCAAATCATGTTCTCGCCGCCCGATGCGCCCGCCGGCACAGGCCCCATCGTCCTGTTTGAGTTTGATTGCCTCCACCCCACCGAGTTCACTCTCAGCTTCACGCCGGAGATGCGCTGGATGTGGCCCGAGCGCAATGACGGCGAGCCCAGCCTCGAATGGGTCTATCCCAACCGCCAGGAAGAGGATGCGCCCGGTGGCTATTACGTTCTCCACACGGACTACCCCAATTTTTCGGCCGCCGTCGCCATGCCCGGAGCGGAGCCAGGCATCCTCGCGCCCTATCAGGAGCGGCCTCACTTCTATCCCGCG
>JAJXXG010000451.1 GCA_021781255.1 Acidobacteriota bacterium | reverse complement strand
GATGGTGTTGTTGGCAGAATGGGCAAGCGTCAAATGTCTTGAAGTTTGCCGAAATGTGAATCAATCACTGCGTTGTGATTGTTTTGGTCCCTAATGGAGAACTGAGGGAATAGAAATGCGAGAGAGAGTACTCATCACCGGCGGGGCCGGATTCATCGGCTCGCGGGTCGCCCGCAAGCTGCTGACTCTCGGCTATCGCGTTGCCATCCTGGATAACTTCAGCCCCCAGATTCACGCCGAACCCGCCGATCTCCCCAGCGACCTGCGCGGCTCCGTCGAGCTCTTCCGTGGCGATGTCCGCGATGCCGCCCTCTGCGCCCGCGCGCTTCAGGGCTCTCATGTCCTCGTCCATCTGGCAGCCGAAACCGGCACCGGCCAGTCCATGTATCGCGTCCACCACTACACAGACGTCAACATCACCGCCACTGCCACCCTCATGGAACTGGCCCTCTCCGGCCAGTACCCGCTCCAGAGCCTGGTCGTTGCCTCATCCCGATCCGTCTACGGCGAGGGCGCCGCGCTCTGCCCCGACCACGGCCTCGTCTACCCGCCCCGCCGCCGTAAAGAGGCCATGCAGGCAGGCCAGTTCGAGCCCGAATGCCCTCAGTGCGGCCGTCCCACGGCGATGATCCCCACCACCGAAGACGCCCCGCTCCAGCCCCTCTCGCTCTACGGCCTCACCAAGCAGGTGCAGGAGCAGATGGTGCTTATGTATGCCACCACCCTTGGCATGAACGGTTTCGCCCTCCGCTATCAGAACGTCTACGGCCCCGGCCAGTCGCTCCAGAATCCCTACACCGGCATCCTCGCCATCTTCTCTAACCGCGCCCGTGCCAACGAGCCTATCTACATCTTTGAAGACGGCCACGAGAGCCGCGACTTCGTCTATGTCGATGACATCGTCGAGGCCACCATCCGCGCCATTCAGGCGCCCGCGCAGCCCCCCATCGCGCTCAACGTCGGCTCCGGAGTCCCCACCACCGTTGCCCAGGTCGTGCAGCACATCGTAGCCTACTTCGCCAGCACCTCCACCGTCAGCGTCAACGGAGCCTTTCGCGAGGGTGACATCCGCCACAACTGCGCAGACCTCCAAAAGCTCCGCGCTACCCTCGATTTCGCTCCCGCCACGCCCTTCGAATCCGGCCTGCGCCAGTTCCTCGCCTGGGCATCCGGCCAGCAACCCGCCACACTCCAATACGAGCAATCTCTCCAGGAGATGCGCAAGGCAGGGCTCCTCCATGGCCAGTAGCGATCGCATCGGCGTCGTCACCGTCACCTACAACAGCGCCGGCGTCCTCCCTGACTTCCTGCGCTGCCTGGCTGCGCAATCGCACGCCAACTTCATCCTCTACGCCGTCGACAACGCCTCCAAGGACGAGACCCTCCGCCTGCTCCATGAGTGGAAAGACGACCGCCTCCGCGTCATCGCCAACCCGGACAATCGCGGCGTCGCCGAAGGCAATAACCAGGGCATCCGCGCCGCCCTCGCCGACGGCTGCGCTTCCGTCCTGCTGCTCAACAACGACACCACCTTCGACCCCGGCCTCATCCACGGACTCGATGCCGGACTCGAACAATACGCCGTCGACATGACCTGCCCCAAAATTCTCTACTACAACGAACCCAACCGCATCTGGGCCGCCGGTGGCGAATTGCAGCCGTGGCTTGGTTACCGCAGTCGTCATTTCGGCGTAGATGCAATCGACGATGGATCGTATGACAAGCCGATTCAAATTAGCTATGTGCCTACTTGCTGCGTACTGATCAAAGACAAGGTATTTGAGCGAATTGGCTTGATGGACCCCCATTACTTCGTCTACGTCGATGATGTGGATTTCATGTATCGCGCGCACAAGGCCGGATTGAAATTGATTTATCTCCCACAGATCACCCTTGCTCACAGAGTCGGGGGCTCAACAGGGGGAAAGGATTCCCCGTTCACGGTCAGGTACTGCACCCGCAATCGCGTATATTACCTGTTAAAGCACTTCGGAATACTCGGTGGTTTGCCGTGGCTGATGATTTACCAGGCGTACTTTTGGTATCGACTTGCATTCAAAGGCGACAGCGTGCGTGATTTGATGCACCGGCAACAATCATTCCGCGAGGGCTTTAAGGTCTATAAAGAATCGGGATACTGATTCCGAGATGATATTCGGTCAACTATGACTTACCTCGGCTACATCTTCGTGCCGGTCGGATTACTTGGCTTGTTTCTTTCAAAGAGGTGGCTTTATCGCCTTTTTATATTTTGGACGCTCTTTTCTGCTTCCTCAGTTCTTAACGTCGGCAGTGACGAAAATGGGTCTGCCGTTCAAGTCTGGATGCTTCTAGGAGTCCTTTGGCTGTTGCGTCTCTTCTTCGAAGGGATATCAACACTCACCTTTATTCTGGATCGCAGAATCTTGAGGCCCACAGCCTGGCTGTTGTCCTTCCTCGGCGTAGCTTGTCTCTCGCTTCTCATGCCCTTGTACATTAACGGAAGTCTGTTAATTGCATCGCCAGTATTCGGCAAAAACACAGACACGCCACTCTTCTTGACAGCGCACAACTTCACCCAGCTCCTTTATCTTGTTTTCGGAGTAATCATCTCAATTACGGTAGCGCAAGTGAATCTTCGCCCGGAAGACAGAGATGATACTGAGAAGGTGTTGCTTACTTCGGCCAGCGTCTTCGCATCCTGGGGGCTGTTTCAGTTCGTCTGTAATCTTACGGGCATACCATATCCCGACTTCGTATTCAACAACTCCGGCTCCGCGTCAGGAAAAGGATTCATGGAGACTCTGGAAGGCGCCGGAATCGGAAGAATCTCATCCGCCGCAATTGAACCTTCTGTGCTGGCCGTTTGCCTCCTTGCACTTCTACCGCTGACATTCCCTGCATGGCTGGGTAAGGGATCAGTATTTTCGACCTCCATCGACCGGGGCATCTCTTGTCTTTTGATCGCGGTCCTCGTTCTCAGCACGTCTTCGTCTGCCTATTTGGGAATGATCATCCTTGGCGTAGTGATGATTCCAGTACTTGTTCGTGCAAAGGCCCTCTCGGTATCGAGAGCAATTCGAATAGGTCTCGCATTTGTCGCTTTGCTCGGCGGGGGGCTCGTCCTGTTGATCACTTCGACGCCCTTCCTGAGTACGCTATTCAATACCTTGATTCTTGAGAAGGCGAGCGGTGGTTCTGGGGTCGAACGCGCCATGACTGTCCAGCTTGCGTTTGGATATTTTGAGCGATACCCAATCCTCGGCATCGGTTGGGGAAGCGCAACTTCGCACGATCTGGTCGTTTTGCTTCTCTCGAACGTAGGCGTGATTGGAGCACTTGTCTTCTTCTCGGCCATGGCGTCTGCTCTTCGGGCCAATTGGAAGGCCCTGGGCGCTTTGCCGTCACCGACGAATTTATCGCGAATCGCATGGTTCTCGGGACTCTTGCTATTTCTGTTGAACAGCTTGCTGACAGGATTTCCCCTATCAATTGGTACGTTTTGGGTGGTTCTTGGAATGGCGCTCGCGACAAGTTCTGAAATCCAGGAGCAGGAAGCAGCCAATCTCCTGCCTGTGTGTAATTGAGTATGAAGGTCATTCTATTGACTGGCTCCGCCCCGCCTGATGCATGCGGTGTGGGCGACTACACCGGCGCATTGGCAGCAGCCCTGGAGCAGGCTGGGCAGGAGGTGGAGGTTCTTTGCCATCGCGACTGGAGCTTTGCTGGAACTTTAAAAGCTGTCCGCAGAGTAGCTGCTGCCAAGAATGCCTTGCTTCACATTCAATATCCGACAATGGGTTATCGCTACAGCCTTGGGCCGCAGATTTGCTCACTACTCCGGAAGAGCGTCGTGACGCTTCACGAATATAGTTTGGCGCATCGTCTGCGCAAGCTTTCTCTCACTTTCTTTTCAATACGCTCGCCACGCGTGATCGCGACCTCGTACTTTGAGCGCGACGCGTTGGCGGCTGCAATGCCATGGGTCGAAAAACGCCTCCAGGTCATACCTATCGGCAGCAATATTCCATCGTTAGCTGCACCGACGATTGATCGGCAGCACACAATCGTTTACTTCGGATTGATTATGCCGCGAAAAGGGCTTGAGGATTTCATTGAGTTCGCTCGGGCTATAAGGAGCAAGGGCTTTCGAGGGGAGTTGCAAGTCGTGGGGAAAGTCGTTGTCGGCCAGGAGGGCTATGCAAAGCAACTGATGGAACTCGACCAGACACTTGATGTGAAATGGATGTTCGATCGAAATTCGATGGAAGTCTCAGAAATTCTATCGAGTGCAGGACTTTGTTATCTTCCATTTCCAGACGGCGCATCCGAGCGCCGAGGATCACTCAAGGCAGTATGCGCTGCAGGGCTACCCTGTATTACAACTCAGAGTGCGCAGACTGGAACCGAATTGAGGGTCGCAGTCACTTTTGCAGAAACACCAGCAATTGCTGCGGAGACGGCAATGAGGCTGATGGAATCCCCAGAGAGAAGGCACCAGATGTCGCTGCAAGCACTCGATTATGCAAGAAAATTTACATGGGAAGCGATTGCCCAATCCCACATCCGTATCTACAAAGAACTTGAAGACGACCTTACACGCAGAGAAGTGTACAAGGTGCGTATTCGTTGACGATTCTCTGGTCGCCCAGTGAAGGCTTCCAGCGACCTCGCCGCAAAACACC
>JAJXXG010000110.1 GCA_021781255.1 Acidobacteriota bacterium | reverse complement strand
GGCTACGGACTGTTCGCGGCCAATCCGCTGGGGCGCCATGCATTCGACCGCAGCCAGCCGCCGCTGGGTTACACGCTGGAAAAAGGCCAGAAGACGACCTTCCGCTACCGCATCGTCTTCTACACGCACGCGGTGACGGCTGAAGAGCTGAACCGCGAGGCGGATGCCTTCGCCATACCGGCGCATTAGGCGCCGGCGACGGGTGAGATCCGTTGCGTCTGCACCATCCTTCGTTGCACCTTCGAATCAAGGCGCGGAAGGATGGTGCGGGCACGATCAGGCGATGTATTGCGCGATCAGGGGCGCCAGGCCGGCGACCACATTCTGCGAGGCGGGCTCGGCCGCCAGATTGCGCAACTGCATGGGGTCGGCATACATGTCAAACAGCATGGAGCCGTTGACGGCGTTCTGCCCGAACTCAGCGTAGCGCCAGCGCGGGGTGCGAACGGCGGTGCCGTGAACGGTTTCGCCATCTTCACTCCAGATGCTGAAGGCGGGCTCGTCCCAGATCGCTTGCGGATCGTTCAGCAGCGGGGTAAGACTCTTGCCGTGGATCGGGCTGGGAAGATCCAGATGGCAGAGCTCGGCGAGGGTGCGGTAAAGATCGATGGACTGCACGATGCGCAGGCAAGGACGCCCATTGCCCGCGGCATCGGGAAGATGGATGACGAGGGGCACGCGGGTTCCTTCTTCAAAGAGCGAACCGGCCTTGGACCACTTGCCCTTTTCACCGAGCTGATAGCCGTGGTCGGCGACAAAGACGACGATGGTGTTGCGGCGCAGTCCCAGCGTATCGAGCTCGGCGAGCAGACGACCGAGATTCCAGTCAGCCCAGGAGATGGAGGCAAGGTAAGCGCGGATGACCTGCTGCGCCTCGGGCCCGGAAGCGCCGCGGCCGATGAAGAGATCGGCGTTACGGGGACGAATGGCGGCCTTGGGAAAACCCGCAGGAACGGTGGGCCAGGCGGCGAAATCGGGCGGTAGATCCAGCTTCGCGGGATCGTAGAGGTTGAAGAATCGCTCGGGAGCAGTAGGCGGGCTATGCGGTTTGGAGAGGCCGCAGGCGATGAAGAACGGCTCGTTTCTGCACCGGCGAAGGTATTGAATGGCGCGATCCGTCACCAGATAGTCGCCAGCGCCCTCGCCGTCGCCGTCGAGCACGAGAATCTGGTCGGAGTGCAGGGCGCGTGCGTCATGCGGCAGGGGTGGAACCACGCCATTGGGCATGGGAATCGGCTCGCGGGGGACGTCCATCGGACGCCCCATCTGGGTGGGATGGAAGGACTCGGTTTCGCCGTCGAAGTCCGTCCAGGCTTTGTGATCGTCGAGCCCGCCATGAAAGATTTTGCCGCTGCGAAGCGTGGTGTAGCCGTGCTCGCGAAAGAGCTGGGGCAGAGTGATCCAGTCGGGGTGCTGATCGCGAAGACCGGTACGATTGCCGAGCACCCGGGTCTCAAGGGGTCTGCGTCCCGTGAGCAACGAAGCGCGTGAAGGATTGCACAGGGGAAACTGGCAGTAGTTGCGATCGAAGCGCACGCCCTGTGAGCCGAGCCGATCGATGTTGGGGCTGTGAACGTCGAAACGGCTGCCATAGGAGGCAAGCTCAACCCTCATGTCGTCCGACATCAGAAAAAGTACATTCGGACGGGGTTTAGGAGCATGGGCCGCGGGTGCGGATGAGGCCCCCGCAATGCCTTGAGCGTAGTAACGGCCCGTCAAGGCCCCGGATAATGCAGCTCCGACGGCTGCATGAGCGAATGTACGGCGGGAGATGGTCATAAATTGGAGCCGGCAGGCAACGAAAAATAGTGTCCGGGAGATTGAAGGGCCAGAGGTTGATGAGTCCTGGAACCGGTAGCCGCCGTGGTCTGACCCTGACAGTCAATCTAATCTTTTCCAGGGCGTTACTGTCAATAGAAAAATTGTTTTAAAATTGCAGACGGGTTGAAAATAAGACCGTTTACGAATATGCAGCAAGAGTGAATGCGCGCAGTGCTGACGCGGTGTTTTATGTCAAATCGGCAAGGCGCGGCATATCTGCGAAGAGGAATAATTTTTCTATTGACATTAGTTTCTTGAACAACGTACCATCCTCGCCGTGGTCAGACAACCCTTTGTCCGACCATTTTCTGGAGGCCAATGTCAGCCCGCGAAGCCTGCCAGAGAAAGGCCCGCACTCTGTACTTCGAGGTTGAACGTTACGCAAGACTCGACAACTAAAAAAATCACTATTAACGAGGACAACGCAATGCACAGAAAAACTATATTCAGGAGGGTATTGCTGCTCGGTATGGCAGTGATGCCGGCTACGGTACTTCTCGTCACACACCCACCACAGCTCAAAGCCCAGCTCGCCGGCCAGGGACAGATCACGGGCCGCGTCACGGATTCAACCGGAGCGGTCGTACCACTGGCCACAGTGACGATCACCAACGTTGGTTCCGGAGTGAAGATGGTGCGTTCAACCTCCAACTCCGGCATTTATCTGGCATCACCGCTGATCCCCGGTGTCTACCGGATTTCGGTTGAAGCGCCTGGATTCAAGACGGCAGTGCAAGACAACATCACAGTCAACAGCACGGAGAGCGTTGGACTCGACATCAAGCTCCAGGTGGGTACGGCGGCGCAGACTGTAACCGTTTCCGCGGCGCCGCCAATGATCGACAAGACGGACGCAACCCTGGGCGCGACGATGGAAAACAAGGCGTACGAAGCGCTGCCGATCCTCATCAATAACGGACAGCGCGATCCAACGGCGTTTTCATTTCTGATGCCCGGAGTGCAAGGGGGAGCCCGCTCGGGCGTCCTGAGCGGCCAGGGCGGCTCGGCTTCACGCGTGGTTCAGAACTACATCGACGGTATTCCGGCGACTCCGCCCAGCCAGACGGACGACAATCGCACGGTGCAATTGGGAATGCCCATGGACGCTGTGGACCAGTTCTCGGTGGTCACAAGCGGCGCCTCGGCACAATATCAGGGATTAGGCTCGGAGAGCTACACCGTCAAGTCCGGAACCAGCGCGCTTCATGGCCAGGTTCAGGCATTTGTGCGCAACACGGCCTTTGATGCGTGGGACTACTTCGCCAAGGGACAAACCACCAATGCGGTGGTGAATGGCGTTGCAACCAAGGTGCCTGCGCCGAAACCCTCGGAGCATCAGGAGGAGCTGGACTTCTCCGCGGGCGGACCGATTTATATTCCCCACATCGTGAATGGGCGCGACAAGCTGTTCTTCTTCGGCTCCTACACCAAGTACCACCAGACCACGGGAGTGAACCCCTCGTTTGTGTCCGTGCCGACGACGCTGGAGCGGCAGGGCAACTTTACCGAGCTCAACTATCCCATTTACGACCCCTCGACCTACACGCAATGCACCAACGCCAACGGCGGCAAGCCCTGCGTCTACCAGTTCGATGGCGCCTGGCAAGGCGTAGCCACACCCAACGTAATTCCAGCCAACGAAATCTCTCCCCAGGCGCAGTACATGGAAAAGTTCATGCCGACGCCGACCATTGGGGGGACACAGAACAACTTGCTCACCGGCGAACCTCAGGGGTTGGACAACTGGGCGCTGGCGGACAAGGTGGACTACCATCCGAACCAGAATCATGACATCTCCATCATGAACACCTCGGGCATTCGTAACTTCCTGGGATTTGACGGCGCCAGCGGACCGCCCGCGCCGTACAACGGCGGATTCTACGTCAAGGAGATCTTCTCAACGACTGTACTCAACGACACGTGGATCCTGACTCCCCACCTGGTCAACAGCCTGTCGTGGGGCTATATCCGCGGCTGGGGTTTCGTGCACAACCCGTGGATCGGGATTGCGCAGTACAACCCCGTCTCCGCCGTCGGCATCGGCAACCTGCAGCCGGGGCAGATGTCCGAGGCGTTTCCCGGGGTCGGATTCAGCAGCTTTGCTGACCAGCCGACCAGTTGGGGCAGCAAGAACAGCTACACGCAAGTTACGAACACCTACGACCTGGTAGACAACCTGCAATGGACCAAGGGCAAGCACAATATCACCTTTGGATTTGTGCTGCAGTGGAGAAACGAGAACCAGGACAACTGGGACTCGCCGACCAAGCCTCTTGGACTGAACTTTAACGGTGTCAACACGGCCGGATACACCAACGGCGTGATCGATAACACAACCAGTGGTAATGCCTACGCCAGCTTCATGCTGGGCGCGGTGAATTCGACAGGATTTGCCGTTCAGCCCTTCACCACGTTGGGCGCCCGGTACAAAGGCATCTCGCCGATGTTTGGAGACGACTGGCGGGTATCGCCGTCTCTTACCTTGAACCTGGGAGCTCGCTGGGACATCAACACTCCCTACCGCGAAAAGAAGAATCGCTGGGCATACATGAATCCGCTGCTCACCAACCCCATCACGGGCAACCTGGGAGCGATTGAATACGCAGGCTACGGACCGTACTCCTGCGGCTGCGTCAATCCCTATAGCACCTATATGGGGAACATCGAACCACGCATGGGTTTTGCTTACACGGTAAAGCAAAAAACGGTGATTCGCGGCGCATTCAGCGTCATGTCCTCCCTCGGCGGCGGCGTAGGCGGCGCTGGAAATGCCTATAACGGCGCCGGGCAGTTCGGCATGGTGGGCAGCGTGTTTTACCCCTCAACGGGTCAGGCAGGCGCGATTCC
>JAJXXG010001304.1 GCA_021781255.1 Acidobacteriota bacterium | reverse complement strand
AGAAGCTTCCGCTCGTGGTTTCCCTGCATGGCGCCAACGAGCAGGCGTGGCTCTACCTGAGCAAGGTCAAGATCCACGAATTAGGCGAAGAGGAGGGTTTCATCACTATCTACCCCGCGGGACACCGGAATCATTGGGACAACGATCATCCCGATGGACCGGACGCAAAGTTCCTCGAATTGGCCATCCAGGATGTGCTCGACACGTATGGCGCTGACCCAATGCGGGTCTATCAGCAGGGATTTTCCAATGGCAGCCTGATGACTTACATGATGGGGCTTGCGCATCCCCAGCTATATGCTGCAATCTCACCATGCAATGCTCCCTTCCAACTGCGTGGTGACACGATGAAGTACATAGAAGGTGTGAAGGCAAAGTATGACTATCTGTTACCTGTAATGGCCGTGTACGGCTCGGTGGATAGTTACGGGTCCGTCGACGGAAAAATTCCCGCAGAGGGTTCCGTCGCGGCAAGCATTGAGATGCTCAAGAGATATGATCACGTTCTCACCAAGGATGCGGTTGAAAAATTCAACAGCCGCTATTCAAATCCTTACGATGTGTTGGTGCTCAAAGGCAAACCGGAACCCGCCGGGATAGACAAGGGATATCCAGCCGGCAGGTTTCAGGTTTACTCGTACAACTCGAGCGATGCCGATGCGCTCAATCTGCTCAAGGTAGTATGGGTTCTCGATATGCCTCATGCCTACGATCTTCGCGAGGCCAGGTTGCAGTGGGACTATTTCAAGCATTGGAGCAGGAATGCAGATGGATCGCTGGCCTATTCCGATGGAAACGAATCATACGGACGCAAAGACGACAACATGTCGACACAATGAGCGCATGTGGTATATGATTGATTGTCGTGAATTCCGCCGTATCGCAGGTTGATAAAAAACGAAAAGGATCGAACCAATGAGTATTCCCGAACCTGCTAACGCCAGTTGTTGCCGTGCGGGCCGGAAAATGCCTCAAGCGTCGAGCGCAAATCGGATGCGGCGGCGTTGCCGGTGTTTTATTCTGCCTCAGTTGTTGATCCTTGGCTTCTGTGCAGTTGTCCCCGGAGTTCTGGCGCAGCAGGCGGAAAACATCTTCGCCACTGCTCCATTTGCGGCCTCCCACGCTTCAACGGTAGTGGAACTGAAAAATGGGGACATCATGTCCGCGTGGTTTGGCGGAACGGCAGAAGGGAATCCGGACGTAGCTATCTGGAGCGCCAGAAAAGTAAGTGGGAAATGGACTGCCCCGATTGAACTTGTTCGAGAGCCCGACACGCCCAGTTGGAATCCGGTTCTCTTTCATACCAAAGACGGCCGTCTCTGGCTCTATTACAAATTTGGCCCCAGCGCGAGCACATGGACGGCTGGCCGCAAATATAGCGACGATGAGGGGCTCACGTGGACCGCGGCGGAGCATTTGCCGGCTGGCCTCGTCGGGCCGGTCAGAGCCAAGCCGCTGGTTCTTGATGACGGAACCATTGTCAGCGGCAGCTCCGTTGAGGCGTACCTCTCATGGGCGGCATGGATTGAACGAAGCACCGATGCCGGAAAGAGCTGGAAGAAAATTGGCCCCATTACCGTTCCGGTAGATCCATCCGCGCCTGGCGTCGAGAGCGTGATTCCCTCCCAGGTTCCCGGTTCCGCCGACTGGAAGAACACATTCGGCATCATCCAGCCTTCGGTTCTATCGCTTGGCGGAAAACATCTTCGCTTGTATGCCCGCTCCACGGCCAAGGTGGGAAAAATCTGCGTCGCAGACTCATACGACGATGGACTTACCTGGACGCAGGCACACCCCATCGATGTGCCCAATCCCAACTCCGGGCTGGACGCTGTGAGCCTTCGCGACGGCCGCGTCGTGCTTGTATACAACAACACAACCAGTGGACGGACTCCGCTGAACCTGGCCGTGAGCGCGGACGGCGAGCGCTTCAATATGTTTTACACGCTGGAGAGCCAGCCGGGCGAGTATTCGTATCCGGCAGTCATCCAAGCCAGGAACGGCGATCTGTTGATTACCTACACCTGGAATCGCAAGACCATTCGCTTTGTGCGCTTCCCACTTTCAAGAATTCCGAAATCATTCTGAGCACTGATAGCAAAGGGAGAAGTATGGCAGAAAAACTGGTAAAGGGTGTTTATGCGGCGCTGCTGACCCCGCGGCTGAATACCGGGGAGTTTGACGGTAAATCATTCCGCAATCAGCTGGAATTTCTGCTGGGCCAGGGAATTCGAGGCTTTGCATTAAACGGCGCCACCAGCGAATATACCCTGACAACTCCCGAAGAACTAAAGACGGTTTTGGCAATCGCAAGGGAAACGCTGGGAGGCCGTGCAGAATACATCTGCGGTGTAGGTGCGGCTAGTCTGGAGCGCGCGGTCGAACTCGGGCAATTTGCAATGGAAGGCGGCGCAAAGGGTCTGCTCCTTCCCATGCCCTACTTCTTTCCATACTCGCAAGGTGACCTGATCGCTTTTTGCAGTGCGGCTGCCAGGCGGATTCACTTGCCAATCCTGCTTTACAATCTGCCGCAATTTACAACCGGCCTGGAGGCCTCCACCGTCCTCGACCTGATTAGAGAAAACGAAAACATAGTCGGCATCAAGGATTCGAGTGGCTCGCTTGAAATCCTGCGCGCTCTCACGGAGTCCGGTTTGGAATGCAGCCGCATTGTTGGAAATGACGGCGCGCTGTCCGATGCATTGCGGGATGGTCTCGCGGATGGAGTTGTCTCCGGTGTCTGTTGCGCGCTTCCGGAGATTATGAAAGCGATGTTTGAATTCGCGCCGGGGACCGTGGAGTTCGACAGAACGGCTCAGCTTCTGGATGCCTTCATCGCGCAGCTCGACAACTTTCCTACACCATGGGGGCTGAAATTTATCAGCGAGAGCCGCAATGTTTTACCGGCATGGTTCCCGTTCCCGCTCACTGACGTTCGCACCGCCGCCGCGGCGAAGCTTGTCGATTGGTATCGCTCCTGGAGCCCCAGGGCTATCGAAAGCCTTTCCGGTTCCGTGTCAAGCGCCCAGTAACCTGGACAGCCAAGAAGGAGAAGAATGTTACAGAATTCCGAATTGATTCTGGAAGCGGCAAAGCCTGCTCGCGACGAAGTCGTGTTGGTAACCAGCGGCGATCTGCGGTTATCGGCCAATCAAACCTGCTGGGCTGTTCAGGCAGAGCTTGAACGCCAGGTGGCCGAGGCTTTTGCGGCAGAGGGATTCAAAGTCATTCGAGCCTTTGCCGTCAACGAGCGCGAGGGTCACGGATTCATCTCCAGCCAGCGGATGGGCATGGATGTTTTTGAGTCCATCCACCCTGAAGCCAGACTCATCTTTGTCTCGGCCGCCTGGCAGTATACGCATCATGTATTGCCCGGACTGCGCAGTCATCGCGGACCCATTCTCACCATGGCGAACTGGTCAGGCCAATGGCCCGGGCTGGTGGGCCTGCTTAATCTGAACGGTTCGCTTGTGAAGGCCGGAGTGAAGTTCAGTTCTATCTGGAGCACCGACTTCAAGGACGAGTTTGCACGCACGGGCATTCGCGAGTGGCTTAACACGGGCACAATTGCTCAGGATCTGAGCCATGTGAAAGACCTTGATGTATCCCGGCTCCCCGAGCCGGAATTCAAGGCCGGCCAGCATCTCGCTCGCCAGCTTCGCAGGCACAAAGCCATATTGGGGGTCTTCGACGAAGGCTGCATGGGCATGTTCAACGCCATTATTGACGATGACCTCCTGAACGCCGCCGGCATCTACAAGGAGCGCCTCAGCCAGTCTGCGCTGGTTGCGAGAATGAGACAGATTCCGAATTCCGAAGCGCAGGCCGTCTACCAGTGGCTTCGAGATCGCGGCGTGACCTTTGTTCTGGGCTCCGATGAGAAGACCGAGCTGACCGAGGGGCAGATCCTTGTCCAGTGCAAGATGTACATCGCGGCGGTTCGCATAGCAAGCGACTTTGGCTGCGACGCAATCGGTATCCAATACCAGCAGGGCCTCAAGGATATGGTTCCCGCGTCCGATCTGGCGGAGGGCCTGCTCAACAACGCGGATCGGCCGCCGGTATTTACGGAAGACGGCATGGCAGAACTCTACCCAGGTGGCCCCTTGCCGCATTTCAATGAGGTGGATGAAGGCGCGGGGCTCGATGCGCTGGTCACCAACCGCTGCTGGACCGCAATGGGCCTCGATCCATCGACTACACTTCACGATGTTCGCTGGGGCGAGCAATTCAAAGGCGCAGGCATCGACGACTTCGTCTGGGTTCTTCAAATCTCAGGCGCAGCTCCGGCAAATCATTTTGTCGGCGGATACAAGGGCGCCACGAGCGAACGCCAGCCTGCCATGTACTTTCCGCTTGGCGGGGGTACGCTCAAGGGCATTGGCCGGCCGGGCGAGATCGTATGGAGCCGTGTTTTCGTGGAAGGCGGCGCCCTGCACGCCGATCTCGGCAGAGGAAGCGTCGTCGTTCTTCCCGAGGCAGAGACAGCGCGCCGATGGCAGAACACGACGAGTCAATGGCCCCTGGTGTCGGCCATCTTCCATGGCGCGAGCCGCGATCAGTTTATGGCCCGCCACAGAGCGAACCACGTGAGCATTGCTTACGCACCCGACAAGGCTGCCGCAGACAAGGCTCTGGCCATGAAGGCCGCCATGCTGGATGAGATGGGTGTCA
>JAJXXG010001167.1 GCA_021781255.1 Acidobacteriota bacterium | reverse complement strand
GCAGGCTGCACTGCGCGAGGACAAGATGTCTCGTGTGGCGATTCTTGATCTGAGTGCAGTGCCATACATGGACTCGGCAGGGCTGGGCCTGCTCATGAATCAATATGTGCACTGCCAGACGCATGGCGGCCGCATGGTGGTGGTGGGCGCGAATAGCCGGGTCATGGAACTGTTTCGAATCACGAAGATTGACAGCGTTGTTCCGCAGACTGCCACCGTGGAGGAAGCTGAAGGCTACGCCTGAGTGCGCCGACAGTGACTGCTGCCCTGCCCTCAAGTACACTTGTGGCTGGAGCAGACGCGGATGGGCCTGATCGCAAAAACCCGCACGACGCTGGAGATGATCAAGTGGGAGCACTCGATCTTTGCGCTGCCGTTTGCGCTGACAGCGGTGCTGCTGGCTGCGCACGGGCTGCCCGCACTGCGCACGCTGTCGTGGATCCTGGTGGCTATGGTGACGGCGCGCTCGTGCGCGATGGCGTTTAACCGGTGGGCTGACGCCGATCTGGATGCAGCCAATCCGCGCACCAGGAGCCGTGCGATTCCGGCCGGACTGCTGAGCCGGGAGTTTGTGCTGGGCTTTACGGTGCTGACGGGTCTGGGGTTTGTGGTGGCCGCCGCGGAGCTGAATCGGCTCACGCTGTCTCTGTCGCCCGCGGTGCTGGCCGTACTGCTGGGCTACAGCTACATGAAACGGCTGACGCGCTGGTCGCACCTTGTGCTGGGGCTTGCGCTGGGCCTGGCGCCCTCCGCCGCGTGGATTGCGGTGCGGGGCAGCCTGGACGCGCGCATCCTGGTGCTGACCGGTGCGGTAACGCTGTGGGTGGGCGGCTTTGATGTGCTGTATGCCTGCCAGGATTTTGAGCACGACCGCTCAGTGGGGTTGTACAGTCTTCCGCAAGCGGTTGGCGTGCCGGCGGCTTTCTGGGCTGCGCGCCTGATGCATCTGGCGATGCTTGGGCTGCTGGTGTGGTTTGGACAACTGTTTCACTTCGGGCGCGCGGGCTGGCTCGGCGTGGCTGCGGTGTGCCTGCTTCTGGGGTATGAGCATGCAATTGTGTCGCCCCGCGATCTGCGCAGGCTGAATGCCGCGTTTTTCACGATGAATGGGGTCATCGCTATGGTGTTCCTTGGTTTCGTAGCCACGGACGTGTGGCTGCGGAGGTAAATTTCGATGTCCGGAGAAACAATTTCTCGCGAATCTGCGGCGGCGCTGTGGTATGGTGCGCGCAAGCAGTCCAGACTTTCGCCTGTCCCCGCTACCAACCAGGCACGAGGAGAGCAAGACGCCGGAATGAGAGTTGGAATCCAGGGTGAGCCCGGATCCTTCAGCCACGGAGCGGCCTTGCAACTGTGCGCTGACAGTCTGGTGATTCCATACTCACTGTCGGCGGAGGTCTTTGCGGCGCTGTCCGATCGTCAGATCGATGCGGCCGTGATTCCGATTGAGAACAGCCTGGCCGGATCGGTGTCAGAGCACTTCGATCTGCTGCTGGCGCATGACGTGCGCGTGGAGCAGGAGACGCTGCTGCGGATTCACCATAACCTGATTGCTCTTTCCGGTACAACGGTTGCCGAAATTGACCGCGTCTTTTCACATCCGGTTGCGCTCGCCCAGTGCAGGCAGTTCCTTGCCGCACATCCGCGGATGGAGGCCTTTGCCTTCTACGACACAGCGGGCAGCGTGAAGCAACTTGTAGAGTTGCGTGACCGCCACGCCGCGGCGATTGCGAGCGAAGCCGCCGCGGGCTACTACGGAGCAAACATCCTGCAGTCGAACATCGAAGACAACAACGAAAACTTTACGCGCTTCTTTCTGGTGCGGCGAACCGAGGACACGCGGCCGCGGACCGATATCAACAAGATCAGCCTGGCGTTTTCCGTTGAGAATCGCCCTGGATCGCTGGTAGCGGCGCTGGCGGATCTTTCTGCAGTGGGAACCAACCTGACGAAGATTGAGTCGCGGCCCGTGCATGGCAAGCCGTGGGAGTACATCTTCTATGTGGATTGCCAGGTTGGGTCGCTGGAAGAGGCGGATCGCGCGGTGCAGGCGCTTGTGCCACATTGCGCAATGGTGAAGGAACTCGGACGCTACCCTGAAGCGAAGCGCTCTGAAGGATAAGCCCCAGTCCGGAAGCTGAAAGCAAATGCGGGAACCTCGTGGAGGCTCCCGCATTTGCTTTGCCTGAAGTAGGCGTGCCTGCGCCGAATGACACCGCGACAGTGAATCTGCCTGGCTGCAGTCGCGGGCCAATCCGAAACGGCTACGACATTCTTGGAAGGAATTTGGCCGTTAGAGATTCCACAGGGGCTCCTCTCCCTGCGAGTCACATTGACTTTACTGTTGCAACTTCGTCCTGCAGCAATTCCAAAAGTGCTTTAGAAGTGGTAGGCGACGCCGACCGCCGGATAGAAGATGTTGTACCAGCGCTTGGTGTCCAATTGGGAGTAACCCATGCTCGGAACCTTAGTGACAAAGCTCCTGAACTCTGCACGCAAGTCAAAGCTGGGGCTGAGTTCGTAGGCGATGCCCCCTCCGTACAGGATGCCGGGGTCGGTCTCCTGCTTTACGTCGAGCGATTGGGTAGTTTGATCGCGAATGGGCAGGAAGATGAGGACGCCCGGTCCGCCCTCTACGAAGGGGTTGTACTTCTTGTAGGTAAAGCTGCGCACGTAAGCGAAGGAGATTTCCTGGGTACGCGTGTTGACGAGGTAGCTGTTGGTGTTGCTGACGAGGTAGTGGATCTTGTTGTCATAGGTGATGCCGTAGTTGGCTTCGAGGGCGCTTGATGGCGTCATCATAAAGCGGTAACTGAGCATTGCGCCAAAGCCACGATTCGCGCTTACCTGCACATCTGTGGAAGATGCCATGAACGGCTCAACAATGCCCGTCGCACTGACGCTGATATCCTGCCTGCTCTCCTGAGCACGACCCGCTGCCGCACCCAAGGCCAGCAGAATTGTAAAAAAGGCGATCTTCTTCATTCGGTCAAGAACCTCACGACTGCCCAACCGTCCGGCCGGCAACCAGCTTGTCGATTCCGGTGCGCCGGTTGGTGCCGGGCCCCGCTCTCAGCATTGTAAATGGCCGGGGCGGGTTACGGCGGATGGCACTGCCCCGACAGGCTTTGACCCATTAGACGAAGCACGCGGCAAATGGGCGCGCGGAGCAGCGGTGACGGCCTTGCCGCTCAGCTCTGGCGCTCCACCTGGTAGTAGAAGGGCGGGCCCTGCGTCTGGGCAAGGGTGCGGACGGCGCGCAGAAAAGCCTGCGCGGCATAAGAAAGGGGGGTCTGGCGGCGGTGGACGAGGCGCAGTACGCGCCTGAATTCGAGTTCATCCACCTTGATTCGGACGAGGTCGCCGGTCTCAAGCTCGCGGGCAACCGTGAGGTTCGGCACGAGCGCCACGCCATTGCCCATCGCGACGAATCGCTTGATGGCCTCGATGGTGGGCAGTTCGATCCGCATGTTGAGGGGCGTGCGAAAGCGCTGGAAAGTCTCGATAACTTTGCGCCGCAGGGGCGAGGTGACGTTGTGCGCGATGAAGTCCTCGCGGCCCAGTTCCGTGATCGATATGCGCTCGGCCCTGGCCAGGGCATGCGTGGGGCTTGCAATGAGGGCGAGGCTGTCTCCGTAGACTGCGATGGTGCGGAACTGGGCAGGGTCTGGACGGAAGGAGACCACGCCGATCTCAAAGCTGCGCAGATTAAGCTCCTCGGGAATACGGCTTGCCAACATGCGATGTACGTTCACATGGACCTGCGGAAATTCCCGCCGAAAGGCATCCATGACAGGCAGCAGATACATGCAGGTGTATTCATTGGCGGCCAGTTGCAGATGGCCGCGCTCCAGACTCTTCAACTCGTCCAGAGCGCTGGATGCTTCCCGGCGCAGGGCCAGCAGGCGGAGCGCGTACTCGCGCAGCAGCTCGCCGGCCGCGGTCAGCGATCCATCCCGGGCGGAGCGGTCAAAGAGCGTTTCCCCTACAGAAGCCTCCAGCTTGCGAATGACCTGGCTGATGGCGGGCTGGGTGCGGTGAAGGCGCAACGCGGCACGGGAAAAGCTGCGCTCCTCTGCCACGGCCAGAAAGGTTTCGAGCTGGTTCAGATCCATGCGGGTCTCCTGATGAGGACTGCACCTGAGCACATAAATAATTCTAATCTACTCTACAAAAATAATAACTTTGCGTTATACAGGCGGAATGCGAGAAAATGGAGTTGCAAGTAAAGGCTTCCCTGGCAGGCAATTCCATGAATTCTAATCTGACCAATCATGTAGTCTTCTTCGACACCACGCTTCGCGACGGCGAGCAGTCACCGGGCTGCAGCATGACGACGCAGGAAAAGCTGACCATGGCCCATGCTCTTGAGGATCTGGGTGTGGACATCGTCGAGGCCGGCTTTGCCATGGCCTCCGAGGGCGATTTCGCGGCCATTTCTACCATAACGCAGGCCATTCGCAAGCCGCGCATCGCCTCTCTGGCCCGCGCCAAGACGGAAGACATCGAGATGGCGGCGCGCGCCCTGCAGTTTGCCGACCGCGCCCGCATTCACGTCTTTCTTGCTTCGAGCGATCTGCACCTGGAATACAAGCTCAAGATTGGCCGCCAGGAGGCGCTTGACCGTACTGCGGAATCGGTGCGACTGGCGCGCTCACTGGTCGACGATGTCGAAT
>JAJXXG010000527.1 GCA_021781255.1 Acidobacteriota bacterium | reverse complement strand
GAAACGCCAGCGGCAACTGTGCCTACACCCACCTCGGAGACGAGCTTCACCGAGATGCGTGCGCGGGGGTTGACGTTCTTGAGGTCATAGATAAGCTGCGCCAGATCCTCAATGGAGTAGATGTCGTGGTGCGGCGGCGGCGAAATCAGACCCACGCCGGCGATCGAGTGCCGTGTTTTGGCAATTACCTCGTCCACCTTGTGGCCCGGCAGTTGTCCACCTTCCCCGGGCTTTGCGCCCTGTGCCATCTTGATCTGGAGTTCATCGGCATTGACCAGGTAGTTGGTCGTTACGCCAAAGCGTCCGCTGGCCACCTGCTTGATGGCGCTGCGTCGCGAATCCCCATTCGCATCCGGCTTGAAGCGCGCTTCGTCTTCACCACCCTCGCCGGTATTGGACATGCCGCCAATGCGATTCATTGCAATCGCGAGCGTCTCATGCGCTTCCTTGCTGATGGAGCCGAAACTCATCGCGCCTGTGCAGAATCGCTTGACGATGTCTTTGGCCGGCTCGACCTCCTCAAGCGGAATTGCCTTTTCCGCATATTTCAGCGTCAGTAGGCCACGCAGCGTACAGAACTGCCGGTTCTGGTTGTCGATGAGGTCGGTGTACTCCTGGAAGGTCGACGGATTGCTCTGGCGGACGGCATGCTGCAGCTTGCTGATGGTGAGGGGATTGATCAGGTGATACTCCCCATCAATGCGGTACTGGTACTGGCCGCCGACAAGCAGCTCCGTCTCCGACTCGGTGAGAGGCTGGAACGCATAGGCATGCTTCAGCTGGGCCTCGCGAGCCAGCACGTCAAGACCAACGCCCTCAATGCGCGATGCCGTGCCGGGGAAGTAGGTATTGACGAGCAATTCATTCAGGCCAACTGCCTCAAACACCTGCGCGCCACGATAGCTTTGCAGCGTGCTGATGCCCATCTTGGAGAAAGTCTTCAGAAGGCCCTTGTTGATGGCCTTGATAAAGTTCTTCTCTGCCTGATTGCCCGTGATGTTGTGCGGCAACAGGCCGCGATGCTTCAGGTCGTGCAGCGTTTCGATCGCGAGATAAGGATTGATGGCGCTTGCGCCGTATCCGATGAGCAGGGCGAAGTGCATCACCTCGCGCGGTTCGCCGCTCTCGATGATTAGCGCAACCTGCGTGCGGGTCTTGTCCTTCACCAGGCGGTTGTGCACCGCTGCCATGGCCAGCAGGCTTGGGATAGGCGCATAGGTGGGATCGACGCCGCGGTCGGAAATGATCAGCAGCGAGTAGCCCGAGGCTACCGCGTGTGCGGCTCTGCTGCTCAGGTCGTCAAGGCTGCGCCGCAGGCCCTTTTCGCCATCCTCTGCGCGGAAGAGCGCCGGCAGCGTGGTTGCCAGCAGGTCTCCGGAGGAGACGCGGCGCAGCTTTTCCAGGTCGCGATTCGACAGGATTGGATACGGTAGTTTGAGGGTGTGGCAGTTCGCCGGAGTCTCATCCAGAATGTTGCGCTCAGTGCCGATGTAGCTGATGAGCGACATGACCAGCTCTTCGCGAATTGGATCAATCGGCGGATTGGTGACCTGCGCGAAAAGCTGCTTGAAGTAGTTGAACAGCGGCTGCGGACGGTCAGACAGGCAGGCCAACGGCACGTCTGTACCCATGGAGCCGATCGGCTCCTCACCCTTTGCGCCCATCGGGGCAAGCAGGATGCGGAGATCCTCTTCGCTGTATCCGTAGGCGCGCTGGCGGCGCAGCAGCGTCTCAGGATTCGACGCGATGACACGCGCAGGCTCAGGCAGCTGGTCCATGGTGACCTGCTGCTCCTGGAGCCACTTGCCATAGGGCTGGCGGGCGGCCAGTTGCTTCTTGATCTCCGCGTCCGAGATGATCCGCTTTTGCACGGTGTCCACCAGGAACATGCGACCCGGCTGCAGGCGGCCCTTCTTGCGAATGTCCTCGGCGGGAATTTCAATCACGCCGGCCTCTGAGGCGAGCACCACCAGGTCATCCTTGGTTACGATATAGCGGCCGGGACGCAGGCCGTTGCGGTCGAGCGTGGCGCCAATCACGCGCCCATCGGTGAACGCAATAGCGGCCGGTCCATCCCACGGCTCCATCAGCGACGCGTGGTACTCGTAGAAGGCGCGCTTGTCCTCGTCCATGTCGGGATTGCCCGCCCATGCTTCAGGAATGAGCATGGCCATGACGTGGGGCAGGGAACGGCCCGACTGGTAGAGAAATTCGACAGCGTTATCGAGCGATGCGGAGTCGCTGCCCCCGGGAACGACCACCGGGTAGAGATCGTCCATCTTGCCTTCGTAAAGCGGGCTATCAAAGACGGACTGGCGTGCGTTCATCCAGCTGATGTTGCCGCGAATGGTGTTGATTTCGCCGTTATGCGCTACGTAGCGATAGGGGTGCGCAAGCTTCCAGCTGGGAAAGGTGTTTGTGGAGAAGCGCTGGTGAACCAGACACAGGGCGCTGGTTACAAGCGGATTGGCCAGTTCAAAGTAGAACTTCTCAATCTGCGGAGCCAGCATCAGGCCCTTATAGATAATGGTGCGGCAGGAGAAGGACGGGATGTAGAAGTCTTCTTTCCCTTCAATCTCTGAGACTTCAACCTCATTTTCCGTGCGGCGGCGAACGCGATACAGCAGGCGCTCAAACACCTCTTCGCTCATGCCGTCCGGGCAGGCCACAAAGAACTGCTCGATATAGGGCTGCGAGGCACGCGCCTCACGGCCAATGGCGTCGCCGTTGACCGGCGTGTCGCGCCAGCCCAGAACCTTCAGCCCCTCTTCCTGGGCAATGCGCTCAAATACGCCCTCGCATTGCAGGCGGCTGTGCTTGTCCACCGGCAGAAAAACCATGGCTACGCCATATCGGCCCGGATCCGGCAGCTGCATGCCGAGCTCGCCGCATTCGCGCGCAAAGAAGGCGTGGGGAATCTGAATGAGGATACCTGCACCGTCCCCCGTCTCCGGGTCACATCCGGCTGCGCCGCGATGGGTCAGGTTGATCAGAACCTCCAGGCCCTTGCGGATAATGTCGTGGCTTTTTTCGCCGCGAATGCTGGCCACCAGCCCCATGCCGCAGGCATCGTGCTCATTTTGCGGATGATAGAGTCCCTGCGATTCCGGAATAGGACGACGAGAATCCAAAGTTTGCATGGCTACCTTCTCGGATGACGTTGTTCAGTGCGTGGTGCGGTTTCGAACTCAAAAGACACAACCACGGATGCAAACCCGATGGGGTTTGCCCCTGGTTCCTCTGTTGAGGTCTGGCACAGCAGACCCGGACGCAAATAGGGCTATGCTGAACTCTTTAATATAACGGAAATATTGAATAAAAACTTCCGCATTGCGCAAATCACTGTCGCGCAAGGACTTGCCGGTATGCTGGAAACGGCCAGGCAGGCCCATTCCTGTGGAAAACTGGCTCCGGAAGGCCTCAGAGACGGCAGATCAGCAATTCACGCTCGTAGATCATCTCCGGCGGCAGGTGGTTGTGCAGGTCGATGAACAGCTCCTCGTGGGAGATCACCTCTTTGCGCCAGGCGGCGCGATCCACGGAGAGGAGTTCCTCAAAGGCGTGGCGGGAGAACTCCAGCCCGCGCCAGTCGATATCCTCAAAGCGCGGCACCCAGCCGATGGGGGTCTCGCTGCCGTGCCCCCTGCCATGCACGCGCTCGACGATCCAGCGGAGGATGCGCATATTCTCGCTGAAGCCCGGCCACAGGAATCGCCCCTCGGCGTCTTTGCGGAACCAGTTGACGTGGAAGATGCGCGGCGTGACGTCCAACTCGCGCTGCATCTTGATCCAGTGCCGGAAGTAGTCGCCCATGTGATAGCCGCAGAAGGGCAGCATGGCCATGGGGTCGCGGCGCACCTTGCCCACTGCCCCGGTGGCGGCGGCCGTGGTCTCTGAGCCCATGGTGGCGCCCATGTACACTCCGCTGGACCAGTTAAAGGCCTGGTAGACGAGCGGAATCGTGTTGGAGCGCCGTCCGCCAAAGATGATGGCGCTGATCGGCACGCCTTCCGGCGACTCCCATGCCGGATCAATGGTGGGGCATTGCGAGGCGGGAGCGGTAAAGCGGCCGTTGGGGTGTGCCGCCGTCTTTCCGCTGTCGCGGCCGATAGCCGGTGTCCAGCGCTCTCCGCGCCAATCCAGGCATTCTGCCGGAGGATTGTCAGTCATGCCCTCCCACCAGACGCCGCCATCCGGCGTGAGCGCCACATTGGTAAAGATAGAATTGCGCGCCAGGGTCTCCATGGCCATGGGGTTTGTCTTGGCGCCGGTTCCGGGAGCAACACCAAAGAAACCAGCCTCCGGGTTAATAGCGCGCAGGCGTCCGGCGGCATCGGGCCGAATCCAGGCAATGTCGTCGCCTACAGTCCAAACCTTCCAGCCCTTCATCGCTTTGGGCGGAATGAGCATGGCAAAGTTCGTCTTTCCGCAGGCGGAAGGAAAGGCTGCGGCGACGTAGGTCTTCTCGCCTTCCGGACTCTCCACGCCCAGGATGAGCATGTGCTCGGCCATCCATCCCTCGTCGCGGGCAATATTGCTGGCAATGCGCAGGGCAAAGCATTTCTTGCTCAGCAGCGCATTCCCGCCATAGCCGGAGCCATACGACCAGATCTCTCGCGTCTCAGGAAAGTGCACGATGTACTTGGTTTCGTTGCATGGCCAGGGAACGTCCGGCTGG
>JAJXXG010000178.1 GCA_021781255.1 Acidobacteriota bacterium | reverse complement strand
CGCGAAGTCCGCGATACAGGATCACAACCCAGAACAACAATCCAATGGTGAGGAGAATCTGCCAGAGGCGGCCCAAGTCAAGATATTCAAACCCCTGATCGCCGAACCATGTGCTGCGGGTGAGGCCCTGAATGCCTGCGAACTCTCCGGCCAGGCTTCCCAATACGACCACAACCAGTGCGCTGAGCAAGCAATACGAAAGCGCCTTCTGTCCCCGCGGCTCACGTCCGGAGATCATTGGCGCAAGGAAGATGCCCGCAGCAAGATAAGAAGTGGAAACCCAGAAAATCGATAGCTGTACGTGCCATGTACGGACAATGTTGAACGGTAAAAACCGTCCCAGGTCAATTCCGAAGAAGCTCTGCAGATCAGCCCGGTAATGCTCGGAGGCGCCCCCAAGCAGTGCTTGAAGCAGGAACAGCGCCGCCATCACAAAGAAAAACCAGGCGCACGCCCTTTGAGCGGGAGTCAGCATTACCTCATCCGGGGCTCGAAAGGACATGCTCTGCTGTTCTCGTCCATGCCATCCAAGAATGTTCCACCGCCCAAACGTTGTGAAAAGCAAACCAATGCCGCCGAGCAGCGCCGCGAGCGAGAGCATACTCCACACAATGGCATCCGCCGTCAAATGATTAGCCACTAGTGGCTCGGGAGGCCAATTATTCGTGTAGGAATATGAATGTCCGGGGCGGGCCGTGGAGGCCGCCCAAGCAGACCAACTGAAAAAGGCCGTAAGTTTGCGAATCTGTTCGGGATCGCTAATCGCATTCGGGCGGAGGCCGAACTTCGAAGTTGGATTGCCAAAGAAAGATGCATAATAGGCCCTGCACTCCTCGAACGCCGTGGCCTGCGAATCGGTGTAAGTCAGCGTTCCAGTCATAGCGTCATATCGGTTCGCCTTGAAGTCCTCAATCGTGCGGGCAGCCGCAGTATCGGCATTTGTTTCGCCGTAGATGCGGATGCTGGAGAGCGCAGCGCGATGAAGGTACTCCGTTGTGAAATCCGGCCCGAGATAAGCGCCGTGTCCAAAGATGGATCCGTATTCCATCAATCCGTTTCCGAGAAAGATTCCCTGGCCGGCCATGATGTCGGCGCGCGTGAACAGGGTTAATCCTTTTGCATCTTTTACGACCTGAGGAATGGGCGGCTCATCGGTATAGGTGTAGTACGTAAGGATTCCCATGATGAGAAAGCCGACAATCAAGACGATGCCGGCCGCCTGGACCCAACCTTTGGCGATCATGAGCGAGCGCTTATCAGGAATCTGCATTGAGCCTCCAGAAGTCAGCTGGTGGAACCGGACCGGGATCGGTAAAGGGGCGAGTTTAAAGCCTAATTGTGCAGGCTCTCACCACAATAGTACGTTTGTACTTTCTGAAGAGACAATTATCACTGCGCGGAGACGACCAGGGGTAACCGGTGTTTCATTGGCGCGGTTCGGGCAAGCGAGCTGGTGCCACGACAGAAACTACAAAACCGTCTCCTGGGCTGGAAGACCGCTTCCGCTGTGTTTTCGAGAAAGGCGAAGAATTCGGTTTCCGGTACGTTTACATACTAGAGCGTCTCACGGCACTGTGTCGGAACAATGAATGGGAAGTCCCGTCCATACGACGGACTTTGTGTGACCTTACGAATTTACTCGGGCTCAATCTCGGATTCGTAAGGTAGGGTCAGGTTACGTTCTAGTACCGAGTTCAGGTTGGCCGAATATGGGCTGAATGCCTCTGAAGAGAAGAGATCATCGCCATAGGGCTTGATCACGGCTGCGGCCTGGTCTCCGGTACTCGCTGTGCCCGGTATTTCGCGTGAAAAGGAGACGTGTGGCGCCCGGTAATCCGGCAATAAAATCTGAATCTCCCTGAGTACAGAATCAGGGTCGAAGCTGGTGACGCGCAGGTTAGCTCCCTGCGCACTCATCCACACCGCCTGTCGATCCGCCTCTCCACACTGAGCTCCTCTTGAGTCTCCAAACTCCCCGCGGACTCCAGGGCCATTCCCGCGATATGCTGCGCCATCGAAGCCAAGGCGCTCAGCCAATTGCAGGATGATTTCAAGGTCGCTTCTTGGCCCCGTACAATCAGCGGCCTTTCGAATCACCTGCAAGTCACCGCATGTATTTGTAAACGTCCCCGCTTTCTCGTAAGGCGATGAAGATGGTAGTACCAGATCAGCCATAGCCGCCGTAGCTGTGAGGAAAAGATCCTCAACGATCACATACGTGTTCCGGAACGCATCAACGTCGACTGCATATTCTTTGACGGGATCCGAGCCAACAACGTAGAGAACAGGCAAGAATCTAGATTGCGCTGCCTCCACCATCTGCGGGAGGTTCATTCCTGGCGTATCGGGAATGGTCGCACCCCAAGCCTCACTCCAGCGTTTGCGGTCTGTTTCATAGCCGGGAAGTCGATCGGGGAGTAGTCCCATGTCAGCCGCGCCGCGGGAGTTGGCGTCGTCGCTCAGACAGATGAACTTCGCTTGGGGAAGACTAGTGCCGAATTTAACCACGTTCTCGATGTCATGGTCCTGTAACTCGGCGCCAAAGACGATCACCACATCCTGTTCCGCGCGAAGCGCCGACGCCAGATCTGCCAGCTCAAGACTTATCGAGCTGAGAGCGGAATCGGCAGGATGCTCAGAACCGGATGCAAGCCTCCGGACGGTTTCTCCTTCACATCCCTTCGGCACGCTGATGAATTGTTTGGCCTGCCGGCAAAGTTTGATCTGACGAGAGTTGATGACGTAGAGATGAGCGCCATTGAGGCGAACATTGTTGCGAATCTGCCACGCGAGCAATGGATGCTGATAGGTTGGATCCCCTCCAATCAAAAGAATGGCCCGAGATTTCAATACGTCAACCATACTCGCCGTCGATGCTGCATACTTGCGAAGCGCTGTAAAGAAGCGGGGGTAATCCGCAGTTCGCCTATGGTCGATGTTGTTCGTCTTCAACAAGGTTCTCGCAAACTTTTGAAGGATGTAGTTCTCCTCATTCGTGCTGTGATTCGAGCCGACCACTCCAATCGCGCCGGGAGTCTGGCGGGCAGCGGCTAACCTGTTCGCAGCCTCTGACAATGCTCTATCCCAGGAGACCGGCTTCAAGGCTCCGTCGATTCTCATCATGGGTGTGGTCAACCGTTCGGCATGCTCCACAAAATCGAATGCGTAGCGGCCCTTGATACAGAGAAAGTCCCCATTGATCCCACCTTTGTCACGATTTGTCCCGCGCATGATGGTCATTCTGCCTTCAACGGGGCGGGTGCCGAGTGTAGTTGTACAGCCGTCGCCGCAATGCGTGCAGATCGTCGAGGTGTGCTTCATCTCCCATGGACGCGTCTTATATCGGTATGGTCCGGAGGTGAGTGCACCAACCGGGCAGATATCGATGCACATCCCGCATTCCTCACACTCCAGATGCTCTTCCTTGTTGGGCACAATCAACTGGGATGAGTTGCGGTTGGCAATTCCCAATGCCCAGACGTCCATTCCTTCTCCGCAAACACGGACGCAGCGGTAGCACATGATGCAGCGCGGTCGGTCAAAATACACGATCGGGGACCATTGCTGCTCATCGCGATGATTCTTTATGTCCACCAACCGCGACTCTGCCGCTCCGTATGTGTACGTGGCATCTTGTAGTTCGCATTGGCCGCCCGCATCGCAAACCGGACAATCAAGAGGGTGATTCTGCAGGACAAACTCCAGCATGGCCTTCCGGCTCTGCCGTACAGTTGAGCTTTCTGTTGTGACAGTCATGCCCTCCGTCACGACAGTCGTGCACGCAGTCTGCAACTTTGGCACTTTTGCGATCTCTACAAGGCACATGCGGCAGGCGCCCTGGAGAGAGAGACCTGGGTAGTAGCAGAACGATGGGATCTCAATCCCTACCCGTTTACACGCATCGATGAGCAGTGAACCAGATGCTGCCTGGATCTTCTTTCCATCGACGATGATCGTGACTTCAGCCATTGATTCCTGCGACCGCCGGATTGCCTTGAGCCTATGCCTCCAACAATAAACTGGAAATGGTCTGGCTGTAATTGGAACTGGGACAGGTGTACTCGTTCATTGTCGAACGATTGCTGCGAGAATATTCACATCAGCTTCTTTGGTCATCTCGAATAGCTATCATCGGACTACTTGGGGACTGACATGGCGCATTTTCTGATCTGCGGGACAGAGCGACCTTTTACGACTCGATGGATGAGGTAGGCGGAAATCATCCGCTGCTGCATCCATTCGACAAATTTAGAACCGAGAGGGGTCCAGTTGTGGCAAAGAGAATCGCGGAGCTCTTTGTAGAGGTTCTTGCTGCGGCGGGAGTGGAGCGCATTTATGGAGTTGCAGGCGATTCCCTCAATGGCATTACGGATTCTGTGCGAAGACGCAACGGGATCGAATGGGTGGGCGTGCGGCACGAGGAGACAGCGGCCTTCGCGGCAGGAGCAGAAGCTGCGCTAACAGGAAGGCTTACCGTATGCGCGGGTAGCTGTGGCCCAGGCAACCTCCACCTCATCAATGGCCTTTTTGATGCCCATCGAAGTCGTGTACCGGGCCTCGCGATTGCTGCACAAATCCCATCGCAGGAAATCGGGAGCGGGTACTTTCAGGAAACTCACCCTGAACATCTCTTTAAGGAGTGCAGCCATTTCTGTGAGTTGGTCTCAAGCTCTGCCCAGAT
>JAJXXG010000450.1 GCA_021781255.1 Acidobacteriota bacterium | reverse complement strand
CTCCATCAAACATGATTTGCGGTAAGTTCGAATTCACAGAAAAGCCCAGCCGTTGTGATCCTGTGAAAGACCGCGCTCAGGCATGTGCATGCAGTCACACCGTCAGCAAATAAACATCCGCAATCCTCGTTCCGCATGCGACTTCGGCTTTGAAGTCTGGCGGCACGGCCAGGTCGCGGGACAACCACTTCACTTCTCTCCATCTATACTCTGGAGGTCGCATCAGAAGCTGTATACGAGGTCATCGTTCCCTCTTTTGCGTTCATTGCAGTTGCCAATGCCGTGCACCACACCGGGGCATCACCGGTTTTTGCTGAAATCGATGCTGCTACATATAACCTGTCCCCAGAAGCTGTCGAGCGCGTAATCACGTCACGCACACGTGCGATTCTCGTGGTACACACATTCGGCGTCCCTCCACCGATGCGCGAACTTCGTCAGATTGCCACACGACACAATCTTGCGCTGATCAAAAATGCGTGCGAAGCAATCGCGCGGAACTCGATGGACGGCGAGCCGGAAGTTTTGGCGATCTGTCCGTCCTGGGCTTTTATCCCAACAAGCAGATCACCACAGGAGAAGGTGGAGTCGTGCTCGCGAACCAGCCCGAACATGCAGCCGTGCTGCGAAGCCTTCGTAATCAGGGCCGCAGGCAGAAGCCCGAGCAAGACTCAGGTCCCTCGGCGCCTAACTGGCTCGATCATTTGGAAATTGGTTTCAATTTCCGGTTCTCTCAGCTTGCCTGCGCACTTGGCCGTACGCATCTCACCTGCATCGACGAGATTCTGGCCATGCGCCGCGTCGCTGCTGAGCGCTATCACCAACTCCTGGAGGGCATCGCCGGCCTCGAGCGTCCTCCGCAGTCCATCCCAAACGGAGTGGTCAGATGGTTCGTCTATGTGGTTCGCTTGCCCGTCGGCATCGATCCAGAGAAGGTGCGCTCCTCACTCGCACGGCGCGGCATTGCAAGCGTCCGCTACTTCGCGCCCATCCATCTGCAAGCTGCGTGGCGTAGCCACCCTGGCCGCACAGATCTTTCCCTACCCGTCACGGAGTCTCTTGGCCAAAGAACACTTGCGCTTCCCTTCTTCACGCGGATCTCTGTTGTCCAGCAGATGGAAGTGGCGCAAGCGCTGCAGCTCTCGCTGATCGGCAGTTGGTCCGCGCTTCGCGCAAATTCACGCATTTTCCTTTGGCACTGCACGATTTTTCATCATAAGACACACGATTCCTTTTTCTCTCGCTCACCAAAGCCGGCACTCGCGCATCTATGTGTGTAGAACGGTCATGGGAATCGCTCGCGCCGAAGTAGCGTTCTCGTTCTGAAATGGAAAATCGCGTCTGATTGTTTTCATTCGATGCTCGACACTGAGTGCAGTTCCAGCCACGTTCAAGCACAAGTGCAACTCTGGATACCGAAACTTCTACTGAACGTCCGGCTGAATGCGGGCTCTCCGGTGTTCTTTACAAAAAAGTTCGATTCACTTTCGTAGATCTCAACGCACAGTGAAAGCGAGAACTCCATGGTCGTGAAACCCCAGACAAAAGGCCGTGCCGTGACAGGCTTGCTGGTGGGAGCCCGCAATGTAACGCGCTTCTTTCCCAGGGGTATCTCGTCTGTCGTGCTGCAACTGGATCACCTGCAGATTCAATGCGATCTTTCAGCGGAGTTTTGGGCAGATAGACCGGAGATTCATGACCGGAGACTCAGTGCCTGGCTTGAAGCAAAGCATTATCATGCCTTGCCAGGTGAAGAACCGTTCGCGCTGGCGCTGGTTCCAGCAGGAGGAAATTCTTTCCGGCTTCGCGTCGTTGGACTGCACAGGCACAGCCATGCCTAGCCATTTGAGGTCGGCGATACATCCGCGCCAAAGTGCCTGGCCGCGTCTCCTTGCGCCCCTCTTCGCATGCGGTTCCATCTTGATACACTCGGAATGCGATGTCTCTACAAGAACTCCACGATTTGATTGAACGATTCTTCGCGGCGGGCGCCTCTGCTGCGGACGACCCCGCCGCCATGGAAGCATTCCTTCAATTGCGCGGCTGCCTTGAGCGCGGCGAAGTTCGCGCCGCTTCACCGGACGCATCCGCACCTACAGGTTGGCGTGTGGATGCCTGGGTGAAGCGCGGCATTCTGCTTGGCTTTCGACTGGGCGCGCTGCATGAGCTTCCCGCGCCGGGGCTTTCATTTGTGGACAAGCACACCTATCCGGTTCGCCAGTTCAATGCGGCAGAAGGTATTCGCGTGGTGCCCGGCGGCTCATCGGTGCGAGCCGGGGCCTATCTTGCCAAGGGCGTGGTTTGCATGCCACCGATGTATGTGAATACTGGCGCATGGGTGGACGAAGGAACCATGATTGATTCGCATGCGCTGGTGGGCTCCTGCGCGCAGATTGGCAAGCGCGTCCACCTGAGCGCCGCGGCGCAGATTGGCGGCGTGCTGGAGCCGGTGAACGCAAATCCCGTGGTCGTTGAAGACGACGTGCTGGTGGGCGGCAACTGCGGTGTCTATGAGGGAACCATCGTTCGCCGCGGCGCTGTGCTCGCAGCCGGGACCATCCTGACGCGTGGCACGCCGGTCTTCGATCTGGTGCATGAAACTGTTCTTCGCGCGACGGATGATCGTCCGCTCATCATTCCGCAGAATGCCGTGGTGGTGCCGGGCGCACGCGCAGTCAACAAGGGGAAAGGCAAGGACTGGGGACTGAGCGTTTATGCGCCGGTCATCGTGAAATATCGCGACGAAAAGACCAATCTGAGCGCAACCCTTGAGGACCTTCTGCGCGAATCAGCCTCGTGAGGAAAGTAGCCCTCACCTAGCGCCTTCGTCTATATCTGCGTTCATGCCTGTCGCTGTCTGAAACCCGCAACGTACGGTCGATTGTATCCAGCAACTCGCGGTTTGAGTCATCGGAATAGCTCCAGAACATCACTCCGGCTAAATGGCGCGAAAGAACATACTCGCACTTGAGCCTGATGGATTCCGGATCATCATAGGAGACGAAAATGTGTTTCTCTGCGTTGTAGAGATAGGGAGCTGATGCGCTCTTGTCCCAATAGCGCGCGTATCCATGTGTCCGCAATGATGCGATAGGGCACGTAGCTCATCTCTGCTGGCGCTCCATGCTGAAAGAGCCCGTGGGCCTTGTCGGGAACATCGCCCCACATGCGGCCATAAAATGGCACACCCAGTACAATCTTGGACGCAGGGACGCCTTCCTGCTCAAAGGCTGCAACAGATGCATCCGCGGACTCACCTTTTGGGGCCTGGGGATTCGTAAACAGCGGCGCATTGTGCCCCGTCGTGGCATCCGCACCGGATTGGTTGTAGTCGTAGCTCATCAGGTTAACGCGATCGACATACTGCTGCACCTTGGCCATCTCAGTGTGGTCCAGAAACTCCTGTGATGCCCCTGCGGCAATCGTCAAAATGTAGTGTTTGTGCGCCTTCTGGCTCTCATGTTCGAATCGCTGATGAAGTTCCTGCAGCAGAAGCGTAAAATTTTTCTTGTCCGCGCGACGGAATGGATGCCCTGCGCCGGGAAGGCCCGGATATTCCCAGTCCACATCCAGCCCGTTCAATCCATAGCGATGCAGGAACTGCATCACGCTGTTTATAAACTTTCTTCGGCTGCGCGACGAATGAGCCACACCAGAGAAGCCTCCTGATCCTTTCCATCCACCCACAGAAATCAGGATTTCAAGCGAAGGATTATGAACCCGCTGCGCAACCAGCCAGGCCAGATTGCGCGCGTCATCCGGATTGCCTTGCACAAGGCGACCGTGGCGAATGCCGGCAAACGCATAATTGACACACGTTAATCCGCGCAAGTCGATGTGTGTATCGGCCAGCAACGTACTCTGCGGAAAAATGTAGCCGACCACTAAAGGTTTGGCGGTAACTGCATGTACAAAGGTTGCACATGCAATAAACACGCACGCAAGCAATCGACGAACCTTACCTGGAAACATCCAATGAATCCTTTGAATGAGTAGACCTGCGCGCTCAGAACAGCTTGCGATCTGATTTGATTACACTGGGAGCTGAACGGCTCCACGATTCGCCATGCGCATGCGATTCGCAACGCGGTTGCGCCGGAAACGGAACCGCATACGAGCGCGTCACGTGCAGGCGGTTCATCACAATATAACGCGTGCGCAATCCGCCAATGGTTTCAGGGAGCTGATCCGGAAGCTCTTGCTGGTCAACATAAATCACCAGCGCTGCCTGCGCGGGATCGTCAAGACTCTGCCCCACACCCACGCCAAAAAATGCAGGATTCGAGGCCATCAGGTTTTGCGCCAGCTTCTGTTTGATTGCGAGTGCCGGCGCCAACGCCGCCACGCTGAGCGAAGGAGCCGAAGAAACGGTATTGGCCATTGGTGCAGAGCCTAGTGCCACATCACGAGCCGTTGCCAGAATCACCATGGTGCGTACACCCTGAATGGCCGCGGGTATCGTCGTGTGCCCGGCAGCATTTACATAGACAATCACGGCGGCGGTTCCCGGCTCATCACTGCTCTTGCCCATTGCAACGCCAAGAATTCCCGCCGAAGGGTTCACCAGCGCGCGCGCGGAGTCAAGCGCTGTCTGAACGCGGGCAATCTGACCAGTGCTGAGCGGCGCTGCCTGCGCTTCGGCAACCGTGCTGTTGCCAAAGCTGATGCAGCTCACGGAATGAT
>JAJXXG010000667.1 GCA_021781255.1 Acidobacteriota bacterium | reverse complement strand
TATCTACCTGCCGGGGATCGAGCGGCAGAACATCACGCGAGTGATCGTTGGCGTAAAACCGTGGCCGCTCGGTTGAAGCAGCCACGTAGTTTACTTCGGCGCGCACGATTCGCGCCCCTGGCGCCGGCTCGGAACGGTTCATGATGCCCCCTCGTTTGTTCAATGACGACTCTCAAACTGCACCTGTGAGTCGGGCCTTGCGAGCCCAGCGCCGCAGTGAAGCGAGCTGCTGTCTTTCCGCGGCCATCAGGGTACTCAACACTCATCGAGCGCCTGCACCGCTGGCATCGGTCGACAACAACATCTAGTTTGACGAATCGAGACCCATTTCGTCCATAATGCGCTGTTCAACATCGGGCACAGTCGGGCCTTCAATCTCAAACGGCGCCTTCTGTGATTTAATTTGCTCCCGCACCAGGCAACCTGTCCAATCACATGTTGGGCAGGTGCCCACCCACGGTATGTTTCATTGAGCGTTCTCCCGCTTGCCGGGTGTGCCCCATCCAGGCCGCGCCTTTTGCGGCTTGGGTGGGAAAGCACGCCCGCTCAGCGCAAAGAACGCGATACACGGGGCACAGCCCAAAACGAGTGGGATTGCAAAATCGATGGCTGGGCCACCCGGCGCCTTCTGAGGACGCGCGCACAGGGACTGCCTGAAGGGGATCTGTCTACGCTGGACGAGTAACAAAGTGAATATGCAATACCGCCAAGCCGTACGTCCCCGAAAAACAAGGGGGACGATTCGATGGGTGTATTCTGTGGCCACTGGGGAACCCATCCCCTTGGAGTGATTCAGAATGAAGAGATCGGTTGTGCTCCTCCTTGCTTCTCTGTTCTGCGCAGCGGCCGCACGCGCTGACTTTGTGATTCTGCGCGACGGCAGAAGCTACTCAGGCACTTACACCGGCGCACACACCGGCAATCTCACGTTCACCGACAGCAAAGGAATTCAGTACACCTTTCCGGTCAACTTGGTGCAGTCGCTGGTCTTCTCCAATGTCTCCGATCACATTGCGCTGCGCAACGGCCAATCCTACACAGGACATCTTACCGGCGTCACGCGCATCAGCTTTCGCGGGTCGAACGGCGTTGGTTACGAGTTTCCGCTGAACGATGTATCGTCGGTACTGATCACGAACGACACTCAACAGGCGGCGGATTCAAAACAGGTAGGCACACTCACGCATTCCGGCGCGACCACTAACGTCTCACCGGCGCAGCAATCTATCCATGTTGCGCCGGCACCAGCCACCGCATCAGCTGGGGCCCAAGTGCTGAATAGCACTGCCCAGGGGATACCGTCCGTAATAATTCCCTCGGGCACGCAGTTGGTGATTCGCACCGGTACCGCCGTCGATACCGCAACTGACCAGATCGGCAAACTCTATCCGGCCACAATATCGCAAAATGTGGTGGACAGCACCGGAGCGGTTGGGATTCCCGCCGGGACGCAGGCTGAGCTCCAGGTCGTCGCCCTGAACCAGGGCGCTAACTCAAAAAATCCCGATCTTGCACTCACCCTGCATTCCGTTACACTCAACGGAACAGCCTATCAGGTGGACACCTCCTCGGTGGTAGAGAAGGGCCCATCGGCGGGGTATGGTATGAACAAGCGCACTGCTGAATACACCGGCGGCACCGCAGCACTTGGAACGATCCTGGGCGCCGTCTTCGGCGGCGGCAAGGGTGCGGGGCTTGGCTTGCTGGCTGGAGCCGGCGCGGGCGGAATCACGCAGTACCTTACCCGCGGCAAGCGCGTGAACCTGCCACCAGAATCCACGCTAACCTTTCAGATCGAGCAAACCCTGGTCCTGCATCCCTGAGGCTTTCCGGGCAGGTGCCCACCCACGGTATGTTTGATTGAGCGTTCCCCCCGCGACCGAGTGTGCCCCATCCAGGCCGCGCCTTTTGCGGCCTGGATGGGAAAGCACGAACGTTCGCAGGGCGTAGGCTTTGGCGGCTGGCCCAGGTGCCGGGGTGAAAAGCGAGCGTTACCACTGAACTGGCTGCCCCAGGCACCTCGCATTTGGGCGCCTGGACTAACCTGCTAACTCGCTGACTCGCTAGCTCGCCGCTGCCAGCGTAAACAAGAACCTGCTCCCCTTGCCCACTTCGCTTTCGGCCCAGATGCGTCCGCCGTGCTGCTCCACGATGCTGCGGCACAGCGCCAGTCCCAGCCCCGTTCCGCCCAGCGCCCGCGAGTCCGACGCGTCGCCCTGCTGGAAGCGCTCGAAGATGCGCTCCAGCTTTTCCGGAGCAATGCCGCGTCCCTGGTCCTCGACCATGAAGCTCACCTCGTTCACGCCTGCGGCGTTCATGCCCCCGTTGCGCGCCGCCAGCCGGATGGTCGTCTCCGGCGGCGAAAACTTGATGGCGTTCGTCACCAGCTCGTTCAGCACCTGCAGTACCCGCTCCGTGTCGGCAAACACCGGCGCCGCGTTGGCCTCGATGTGGAAGCGGATGCGCGCCTGTGTGGCCGCGTTGTAGGCCACATCGGCCGCACGCCGCAGCAGGTCTGCGGCCTCCACCTTCTCGCGGTGCAGCGGCAGCCGCCCTTTCTCCGCAACGTCGAAATCCAGAATGTCGTTCACCAGCCGGATCAGCCGGTCGCAGTTGCCAATCGCCATATCGATCATCTGCCGCTGCTTCTCCGGCCGCTTGTCCAGCGAGCCCGAAGAGATCAATCCCAGCGACGCGCGCAGCGACGTCAGCGGCGTCCGCAACTCGTGGCTCACCGTGGAAATGAACTCGTCCTTCATCCTCTCCAGGCGGCGGCGTTCGCTCACGTCCTGGAACGCCACCACCATGCCTGCGATGCGGCCATCGTCTAGCACTGGATTGGCGCTATACTCCACAGGAATCGCCGTCCCGTCCCTGCGCCAGAAGACCTCGTCCCTCATGCGAATCGGCTCGCACCGCCGCAGCGCCTGCAAAATCGGGCTCGTCGATTTGGAATACGGCGTCCCGTCGGCGTGGCTGTAGTGGATAATCTCGTGCATGTCACGCCCCGCCAGCTCACCCGGCGTATAACCCAGCGCCTCCGCGCCGGCTTCGTTGATGAAGGTCAGCTTGCCGTCGAGATCGATGCCGTAGATACCCTCGCCCACCGATTCGAGAATCAGCTCGCGCTGCCGCGTAGCCAGGTGCAGCGCCTCCTCGGCATCGTGCTGCTCGGTCACATCCATTCCGTGGATCAAAACAAAAGGCCGCTCGCTGGGCAATTGCATGCGCCGGCTGCGCACCGTAATGCGCCTGAAAACGCCGTCGATGCGCCGCAACGGCAGCGCGCCCTGCCAATTGTCGGCGCTCTCCAGTGTGTTCAGGCAATCCTGGAATGCCGCTGCTCCCTCAGCGTCCATTAGCTCCGTCACCATGCGTCCCATCAGCGCGTCGGCGCGATAGCCCAGCGTCTCCGCCGTAAACGAGTTGAGCGAGGTCAGCCGTCCCTCCATCGAGCAGGTAAAGACAAATCCCAGGCTGTGCTCCACCACCTCGCGGTAACAGGCCTCGCTCGTCAGCAGCGCCTGTTCCATCTCGCGCTGGTCGGTCACGTCCTGCCCGCTTATCACCAGGTATTGAATCTCGCCGTCCGGTCCCTGTAGCGGCCGCAAGGTCCAACTCACGCGCCGCGTCCCGCCGAACGCCGTCTGCCACGCTGTTTCGTGCGGTCCTGAGGCTTGACCCTGAGCGGCCTCGCGCAGTTTGCCCGCCACCCACTCGCGGTCGCTCAAATCAAGAACTGCTTCCACAAACGGTCGGCCGATAGCCTGGGCCAGGCTCAATCCGGTCATTTGCGAGCAGGGATAGTTCATCCGCACAACGCGGCCCGCCGTGTCCAGCACCGTTACCAGCGCGGGAATCGAATCCAGCGTTGCGGCCACAAAGCAGCGCTCGATGGCCAGCGCCCGCTCCGTCCGTTGCCGCTGCCGCTGCGCAGCCTCCTGCATGCGGATGCGTCCATATAACTCCAGCCGCGTCACAGCTTGCCGGCCCAGAATCTCTATCAGCGTCAGATGTTCCTGCTTGAACGCTCCAGGCCTGTGCGCCAGAACCGCTAGCGTGCCGATGATCTGCTGATCGCCGGCGATAAGCGGCGTTGCTGCGTAAGAGAGACAGGAACTGGCGCCCGACAGCGGAATGCCCTCGGGAGGAAAGCGCGGGTCCCGGCCGGCATCTGCAATCAGCAGCGGCGCGCCACTCTCCAGCATCCACTGGCAAGCTGTCGTTGTGCGTGGCTGGTCGGCCGCCTTGAATCCAAAACGTGCCTTGAACCAGAGCCGGTTGTAGTCCATCCAGCCCACGTAGGCGTAATCGGCGTTGCTCAGTACCGCCGCAAGCTCTGTCAACTCATCCAGCGCGGGGTCCGGGTTGCGATCGAACAGGCTCGATTCCGGGCGCACCACCGCGTCCTGGTTCTCGCCGCCTTGCGAACCGAGCATTGCGCACATAACTACACGTACCCGATTACCAGTATCGAAGAGATTGGCGGACTTGACTCTGCCACGAACAGGTCAATTGAAGAAAAACGAGTTACAACCTAGGTACCTCATAATATTGGGGCATCGGATTTCTGGCGAAATTACTACAGGCATCTTCTCAAGAGTTACCCAATCCATGACAGAACCGCCGTAGACACCTCGCAGCGCGTTTCCAGGCTGTCGAAATTGCCGTTTGCCTCTGTTTGG
>JAJXXG010000246.1 GCA_021781255.1 Acidobacteriota bacterium | reverse complement strand
GAAGTATTGCAGGCCGAACTCTTCAAAGAGTATCGAGGGCCACAACATGCTCTTTGCGGCCTCTTCGGCACGGCGAACGACATTCACAGCGGTTTTGCCGCCGAAGCGCTCCACAAGGCGAGCTGCGGACTCATGGAAGCTGCGGTAGTGCTCATTGGTCACGATGCGATGAAAGTGCCGGGCAATCGCGCCGACGTTGCGGTCAATGGACCACTCATTGTCGTTGAGGACCACAATCAGTCTCTTGGTCTGGTCCGATATGTTGTTCAGCGCTTCAAAAGTGATGCCGTTGGTGAATGCTGCATCGCCCGCAACGGCGATGACGTGCTCGTTGCCCCCGGCCAGATCGCGCGCGACTGCCATGCCCAGAGCTGCAGAAAGCGCGGTGCCCGCGTGCCCGGCTCCGTAGCAGTCGTGCTCGCTCTCTGTGCGCAGCATGAATCCGTTCAGGCCACCGGGCTGCCGGATGGTTGCAAAACGGTCGAGCCGTCCCGTCACAATCTTGTGCACATACGCCTGGTGGCTGACGTCAAAGAGGATTTTGTCGTTGGGCGAATCAAAGACTGCGTGCAGAGCAAGCGTCAGCTCGACGACCCCAAGATTCGGCCCCAGATGCCCACCGGTTTTGGAAAGTGTCTGAATCAGATAGCCGCGAATCTCTTCCGCCAGCTCGGCCATCTGTTGTGTGCTGAGGCGCTTCACATCGGCTGGCGAGTGGATGGATTCCAGCAGAGTTCCCATGACAGCCCTTCTCGCGGCTTCTGCAGGTCTTCCATCTGAAATCGTGCCAAAGCGCGACTAAAGTGATTCGACCAGGCCGCGGACCAACAACACTCCCTAACACTCGCTGCGCGAATGAAGCCGCAGACCGCGCAATTCTGCCATTTCAGTATAGCAATCTGCAACCTGGCGCCGATTTCCCTTGCACGGTTCTTGCAAGCCGCGTGGATTCATGTCGTTGACTGGAGCCAACCGCTTCGATCCAGCAATTTCCTGGCCGCCGATGCCCCCGCATGCCCTGCCACCCTCCACCGCCTCTCGTAGCAGCACAGCGACTCTCTTCGTGGCAGAATTCCTCTATGCCTTTCGACCTGTATCGAGTTCACTTTAGTGTCCTTCTCATCTGGCTGGGTTGCTGTCTCGCTTCATGGGCACAACTGCCGGAGCCAGACAGTCAGCCCGCCATTCCCAGTCCATTGGTCGATTCCACGATGAGCCCCGGCAAGACGCTGCTCTTCGATCTTGAAGCGCGCTTCGCACGGGCAGTTGCCGCACGGGGTGGCGCGGCATTCCAGGATTGGTTTGCACCGGATGGAGTTCTTCTCGGCAACGGAACCGCTCCCGTTGTCGGCCTGGTCGCGATTGCCCGCTCCGTTCATTGGTCGCCGGCAAGCTATCAGCTCACCTGGACCCCAACGGACGCGGTAATGAGTCCAGCAGTCGACATGGGGTACACCTGGGGACACTACGAGGGCCACAGCAAGGACCTGCATGGCCATCCCGTCTCCACGAGCGGGCGCTATGTTTCGATCTGGCGCAGGCAGCCGGATGGCGAATGGAAGATCGCACTGGATGCAAGCGCCAATGAGCCCCCATCGGCTGAAGACTGCTGCCGATTGCCTGCCCCAGGAAAATGACCCATCAAATCGTCAAACCGCCCTTCTGCGGGAAGGGTGTGAAACGATAGTCTATGGATGTACCAGATCAACCCCAGGCGCCGCTCACTGGTGAACCGGCTCTGCGTCTACGTTAAGACTGGATTCAGTTTCCAGGCGGCTGCACAGACGACGCAGGCATGTCCGTAACCCAACGCCGCCGGGATATTCCCTCTAAGGATTGAGGAGACTTTCGCATTGAAGAGATCGTTGATGCTCATGACGCTGGCCGCCGCTGTTACGGCTCTGCTGCCCCGCCCCGCCAGCTCACAGATCGTGATGGAAAAGCCACATGTCCGCCCCACGGGTCCCACCTATAACTACACAGTATTTGCAGGGTGGGGTTATACGAGCATCAACCAGGTGAACCAGTCGCGCAGCGGCCTGCAGGGCTTCTCTGCCTCTTTTACCCGCGATTGGGGTAAGTACTTTGGCCTGACCGTGGACGGTGGACACTACGCCTGGCAGACGACGGCTTCCAACGCGGCGGTTGGAAAGCCTTCGGTCGACTATTACCTTGCGGGGCCTGAGCTTCACGCCGCGCTCTACGGCCCGACCAGCATGTTCGTGCACGGTCTGCTCGGCATCGCCCATACCGGCGGCGTCAACATCTCTCCCGCAGCTTCTCCGGCGGGCGGCATCGGCATCGGCATGGATTATCAGTTCACCCCGCGTGTGGCTCTGCGGCTTTCCGGTGACGATGTCTTTTCTGATTTCACCGTGGTTCCGTATCATCAGGGCTTCTCACCGCATATTCGCTGGAATGCCCGTGCATCGCTTGGCGTCGCCTATCGCTTCTGACCTCAGGGGTCACTTTCTGGAATGTCCTTTTCGCTGAGCACCTGCCAGATTGAAGCCTGCCACCTGGCGGGTTGACCCTCCGGATGCCCACGTGCGAATCGTTCCCTCGGCGCTTCGTGAACGATGGGTTAACCTGAATGCATCCGGAGCCCGCTCTCTTGACGAAGCTTGTTGTCTTTCTCCGCGTCCATCAGACAGACGCTTCGATCCTGCTCTTCCTCGCCGCCGGCGCAATCGGCATCGCGTCACAGATCATGCTCCCCGTCATGCCCGGCGCGGAGATGGTACAGATCGCTCAGAATCTCGCTGCCCATGGAACCTTCGCCAACCCTTTCTGGACGCTCGCGACAGGGCCAACCGCGGTAAACCCTCCCCTCTACCCACTTCTGCTGGCAGCGCTTTTCAAAATCTTGCGCCAACCGGCTTATGTGTACTTCGCATCAACCTTGCTCGCAATCCTCGCAAACGCATTTACTGCATCTCTGCTGCCCAGATTATCGGTTGCCCTGCTCGGAGATTGTGTGCCGGGCATCTTTGGGGCGGTTATCTGGCTCGGCGCGATGCAATCGATTCCTGGCTGGGACACCAACCTAAGCGTTTTTGGAATCCTGATCTTTTGCCTCATCACCCTGCCATCTGGATTTGCGCAGCGTCGTCCGATGGCCGCAGCCGTTCTTGGAGGAGTCCTCGCCGGTCTTCTATTTCTGTTCAATCCGTCGCTGATACTGATTACAGTTCCATGGCTCGCGTTCATTTGGTTTACCTCTAGAGCCTCGAAGCTGTCCACTCTCAGAGATCCCCTTATCACGCTGAGTATCCTCTGTCTGTTCTGGTTTGGCTGGGCGATGAGGAATTACAACCAACTCGGCGCGTTCGTCGTAAGAACTAATTTTGGGATGACGTTCTACTCGTCGAATAATGACTGCGCCCAATCGAGCCTGATCCGTGACGAATTCAATAACTGCTACCAAACACACCATCCGAACGCCAGTGTGGATGAGGCCAGGCTACTGGCTACACTCGGCGAAGTTCGCTACGACCGTACCCGCATCGCCGACGCCTTGGCCTGGATTCGCACCCATCCGGCTCGCTTCACACGCCTAACGCTGCGGCGTTTCCTGGAATTCTGGTTTCCGCCAGCCGATTGGATTCCTCCAACGAAGAAGTTCCAGAATGCATTCTCCATTCCGCACTACGCACAAAAGTGGTCCATGCAGCAGATCCGCATCGCCTGTGTGGTTTGGCTGGCTACCTTGCTTTCCATTCCCGGACTCATCCTGATGGTCCGCCGCCGCGAACCTGTCACCGTCTATTTCACCGCAGTGCTGACACTGTACCCACTGATGTACTACCTGGTCGTCACGGACGTGCGTTATCGCTATCCTGTCCTCTGGATAACCTTACTGTGCGCAGGCTGTTTTCTGCGTGACATGCTCGAGCACGACCGTACGCCTGCTGCATCCGCCTGAAACACATTTCGTTGACAGGCATTTCAGCCTTCTTCCGCTTCGCGCAGCTTGGCAATGACAGTGAAGTCTTCGAGCGTTGTCGTATCGCCTTTGATTTCGCCGTGCGTGGCCAGATCGCGCAGCAGCCTGCGCATGATCTTCCCGCTGCGCGTTTTCGGCAGCGCATCCGTAAATCGAATGTCGTCCGGACGGGCCAGTGAACCAATCTCTTTGGCGACCCATTTCCGCAACTCGTCCTTGAGTGCATCGCTCGGCTCGTTTCCGCTCTCCAGTGTCACGAATGCAGAGATTGCCTGCCCCTTCAGATCGTCGGGTCTTCCCACCACCGCCGCCTCGGCCACTTTGGGATGCGCCACTAGTGCGGACTCCACTTCCATTGTGCCAAGCCGGTGACCACTCACATTGATGACGTCGTCGACACGGCCCATGAGCCAGAAGTATCCATCTGCATCCTGGCGCGCGCCATCGCCTGTGAAATAGCAGCCCGGCACATCGCTCCAATACGTGTGCCGATAGCGTTCCGGATCACCGTAGACCGTCCGCGCCATGGATGGCCAGGGCTTGCGAATCACCAGAAGGCCGCCGCTGCCTGCCGGAACTGGCATCCCCTCGCGGGTCACAACCGCCGGTTCAATGCCGAAGAATGGGCGCGTCGCCGACCCGGGTTTTGCCGCAACCGCCCCGGGAACCGGCGCGATCATGATGGCCCCCGTCTCAGTTTGCCACCAGGTATCCACAATGGGACAGCGGTTATGTCCAAT
>JAJXXG010001198.1 GCA_021781255.1 Acidobacteriota bacterium | reverse complement strand
GTACTCGCCATTTGTCACCAGCCGGTCCGCCAGCGCAAACGGCTCCAGCCACACCTTGTGCCGCGGCAGCTCGTTGTCATAGCAGAATCCCTCGCCCGCATGCCCCGCCTCTTGCATCCCACCCGCGAATTCCTCAAACTCCATCGCCCTCGCCGCACCCAGCTCAATCTCACCCTCGGCATACTTCGGCTTCAGCGGATTCGTGAAAAACGCGTGCAAAATATCTGTCAGCAGCAATTCCTGGTGCTGCTCCTCGTGGTTCGCTCCCAGCTCCGTCCGCCGCAGCGCCTCTTCCGGCGCATCTCCCTCCAGCAGCCGCTCCATCGCCACATCCACATGCTCCCGATAGCGCAGCACCTCATCAAGCCCCGGCCGCGAAAACGACGCCCGCAGCCGCTTTTCCGGAAAATTCGCATAACTCACGTAGTAGCTGTTGAACAGCCACGCAAAATCCTCGTTGTACACCTTGTAGCCCGGTAAAAACTCACGTAGCACAAACGACTCAAAGAACCACGCCGTATGCGCCAGATGCCACTTCGCCGGCGAGGCCTCTGCGCATGACTGCACCATCATGTCCTCTGGCGTCAGCGGCTTCACCAGTTCCAGCGTCCTCCGTCGTACCGCGCCAAATCTCGCCGCCACAGCCCTCTGCCGTCCCGTCGATGTTGCAGTCGCCATCATCCCAACCCTTTCTTTTCACGAGTCTACGCCTTCCTCCGCGCCCGCCCGAGCCTCGTCCCAATCGCCTCACTCAAAAGGCCCTTCACGCCTCGCGGCCGCAGCCCTCTTTGCTACTCCATCAAAATGGTGGTCTAATTTCCTCGGACGCGCGATTCGCTTCACCGCCCGCATTTCCTTCTCAAGGAGGAAATATGACTGGCCAAAATCTACGCCGCCTCCTTCCGCTTCCTGCTCTCGGGGTTGCATTGTGTCTCGCCTCATTCGCCTTGGCCGACCCCGGACAGTCAGTTCCCGCTCAGGCAAAAGCAGCTCAGCCAACTCACACGCAATCAGCCGCACCCGGCGCCACTCCCGCTCAGACCCAGCAGCCAACTGAGTCCGCTTCTACCCGGCCGCAACCCCTCATTCACAGTTATGTCCCCTCACCGCCGGCCACCCCGGAAGAATTGGCCGACTCCCTCATGTCCCATAAGCGTTATCAGGAGGCCATCACCTCTTACCGGCAGGCCATCTCCGCCCCGCACGACCGCGACCAGCTCGCCGCGATTTGGAACAAGCTCGGCATCGCCTATCAGATGATGTTCAATCTCGACGAGGCCACTGATTGCTATCGCAAGTCCCTTCACCTCCGCCCGCACAACGCTGATGTCCTGAACAACCTCGGCACGGTATACGACGCCCAGAAGGAATATGGCAGCGCGCGCCGCATGTACAAGAAGGCCATCAAGATCAACCGCCACAATGCGCTCTACTACAAGAACCTCGGAACCAACTACATCACCTCCCGCAAATATAAGGAGGGCTGGAAAACCTATCAGGAGGCGCTGGCCATCGATCCCACAGTCTTCGGCCCGGACAACCGCCCACACACGGAAAACCCTGCCACGCTCACTCAGCGCGGCGCCATGAACTATTACCTGGCCAAGGGATGCGTCAAAGCCCACATGCCCCTGCGCGCCATCGATTACCTGCGTCGCGCCATCGATGAGGGATTCGTCTCGCCCGATAAAGTTGCCAGGGATCACGAATTCGCATCCCTTCACCAACTTCCGGCCTTCAAACAGCTCATCGCCGAACAGAAAAATCATCACTAGCCGGCCCGCCTCACTCTGTCGTGAAGAATCGCCTCCCTGTGCGCTCTGTGTCGTCTTCCCATCCCCTCCCGACGTCTATTGCCAGTAGGGAATCATTGCGTCCTCGTTGAGAATCCATGAAAGCCCGCATTTTCACCGCTCTTCTTCTTGGCCTTGCGCTCGGTGCAGCTTCCGCACAAGATTCAGTAGCCTCGCCGCAATCTTCAAATCCCGGTCCCGTCCGCCAGGAATCTCGCGGCGGGCGCGGCCTTTGGGGTGGCGGCATGATAGGTGGCGGACGCGGCTTCACCGGCATCGTCACCGCCGTCGCCGCGGATCACTACTCCGTCCGCAATGAGGCCGGTGAAGTCTACACCGTCTACTTCAGCGCAAACACTCGCATCATCAAGCAGCGCTTGCACCGCGGCCCGGACGGCCCGGATTTCATTCGTCCCTCTGACATCAAGGTCGGTGACCCCGTCGCTACAATGGGCGAGGTCGATGCGGGCGCAAAAGCCGTCGGCGCCATCTTCGTTGTTCAACTCGATCCTGAGCGCTACCGCCAGATACAGAAGATGGAAGCCGACTACGGCAAAACCTGGCTCATGGGCCGCGTCACCGCAATTGACGGTGTCAAAGTCACCCTCGAAGGCATCCGCGACAAACAGCCCTGTTCATTCGTCGCCGATGAAAACACCCTCTTCCGTCACCGCCGCAATCCCATCACGCTTGCTGACATCCACTCCGGCGACCTCATCCACGTCGAAGGAGCAATCAAGAACGGCGTCTTTCTCGCCGCCACCGTCAATGACGTTGGCAACCAGCAGCAACTCCGCATGCAGCGCAACCTTCCGCCCGCATCGCAATCACCCGTGGCACCACCGCAATAGCCGCAATGTCGCGCGTCGGCGAGCTAACCCATGAACATTCCGCCGTTCACGTCCAGCACGTGCCCGGTGATGTACCCCGCGTTCTCTGAAGCCAGAAACGCCACCGCCGCTGCAATCTCCACGTCCTTCCCCGCACGTCCCGCCGGAATCCCCGCGAGCATCGCCTCGCGCACCTTCTCGTCCAGCACCTCGGTCATTGCCGTCTCAATATATCCCGGCGCAACCGCGTTCGCCGTAATCCCCCGCGACGCCACCTCCCGCGCAAGCGCACGCGTCATCCCAATCAGCCCCGCCTTCGACGCGGCGTAATTCACCTGCCCCGCCTGCCCCGTCCGTCCCACCACGCTCGTAATGTTGATAATCCGCCCCCAGCGGTTCTTCAGCATCGGCCGCAATACCGCCTGCGTCAGCAAAAACGCCCCCGTCAGGTTCGTCGCCAGCACATCGTCCCAGTCCGCGCGTTTCATCGCCATCGCCAGCCCATCCCGCGTAATCCCGGCATTATTCACCAGGATCTCCACCTTCCCGAACCGCTCCAGCACTGCCTTCGCGCCTGCCTTGATGGACTCCTCGCTCGCCACATCCAGCGCAAACGCCGCCGCCTGTCCGCCCGCGGCCTCAATCTCCGCCGCTACCTCGGCCAGCCTCGCCTCGTTCCGCGCCGCCAGCGCCACCGTCGCTCCGGCCCGCGCCAGCTCCAGCGCACACGCGCGCCCAATTCCCTGCGATGCTCCCGTCACCAGCGCAATCCGTCCCTGCAAATCCGCCATCGTTCTCCCCTCGCTCCCTTTGCCGCTTCTGCGCAGCCTCACTTCGCCACGCTCCATGTCGAACCCCATTATAGGGACCACATCCCGGACCGCATCTCTACGCGCACAGTCCCTCCCGCGGCCCTGAACAGGCCCGTCCAACTCATCGGCTTGTCCCTGAAATCCCTCTCGTATTACGTCGACGGCATCGCCTGCGCCGGAACCCCCTGCCGACGCTGCATCGCCACGCTCAGTTCCGCTGGCCACACATATACCGCAAGCCTCCGCGAGTAGTGCAGCACCGGCGGCTCATCCGGCAACTCAATCCCAATCGCCTCCGCCAGCGTATTCTGTGCAATCTCCGCCTCTGCATCCTCCAGCGGCCACGGCACATGATGCACATTCGCCCTCACCACCTGCCCCTCCCGGTTCACGCTGAACAGGCAATACCGCTCCGTCAGAAAATACTCGAGCGTTCCCGGCCGGCTCTCTGCCAGCTTCCGCGTCGGCCCCAGCCCCTTGTACCGCGCCTCGAACACCACCGGCCGCTTCGCCAGCCGCCGCCTGCTGAAGTACCGGAACTCCCGCTCTGAGACCTGATCCAGCCGCATCTCTGCCCAGTAGTAAGGCAGGTGGTAGAGCATTCGCGCCCCGGCCACCGCCAGCAGGTTCCCCGCATCCAGCGAGAAGAAGTACACCCCCGCTGTTCCCGTCCGCGCCTCACGCACATAGGTCCGCAGGTTCAGTTCCGGAAAGCTTCGCGCTCCCGGAATCGGCGTCAGCCCTCGGAACTTGACACGGTCCATCCAGAACGGCACCACGCCCAGCCACGCCATTCCCTGGAACGTATCAATCGTCAGCCCATCTGGCAGTAGCGCAGCCACTTGTGCCGCGGGTACCCTCCAGTGCGCAAACAGCAGGTCGTTCCACCTCTGGGTCATCGCCCAGCGCCCAGGTGGCAACGGCCTTGGCCGCTCCGATGTACGCACTTTAATCTCCTGCATCCGCGCTTTCTCGCCCTTACTTTAGGATGTTTTACCCGACAAATGGGATTCCCTCTCCCCATCGCCTCCTGATGCCGTATTCTGTTCGCGAGCCCAAACCCATGTCCAGTGAATCTTTCGCTTCGGCCGCCGCTCGTAACCAGACTGAGGTCTTCGCCGTACACGGTGCCGATCCTGAAGTCCTCGCCTATGCCATGGCCAAGTACTCCCGCTCGGCCCTTTCCATGCGCGAGTCCCTCGCCGAAATCAGCGCCCAGCGTGCCGAACAGTTCCTGAACACATTCTATTTTCA
>JAJXXG010001272.1 GCA_021781255.1 Acidobacteriota bacterium | reverse complement strand
TCACGCACACATTGCTGGCAATGAATGCCAGCCGGCAGCTGACCATCAAAACGGATGCACTGGAATTGAAGTATGCAGCGACCGGCGACGGCCACTTCACGCCCGACAATCTTTCCATCACCCTCGCCGTCGACGGCAAATCCGTTGTCTGGCATCCCGGCCTCACCGACCCCGAAAATCTGCTCGGCACCACCCGCACACTGGACGCCGCGCGCGGCTCGAAGACCCAGCAGCCCATCGAGCCGGGTCTCGTCTCTCGCTCCGGCTGGGCGCTGGTCGACGACTCCACACGCCCGCTCTTCGACTCCGCAGACTTCCGCTTCATCGATGGCGAAAAAAGCCCCTGGCCGTGGGCCATGGAGCGCCCGGCCAACGAGAAGCCCGGCTCCTACTCCGACTGGTACTTCTTTGGCTACGGCCACCACTACCGCCGCGCCCTGGGCGACTTTGTCCGCGTCGCCGGCCGCATTCCGCTGCCGCCGCGCTTCGCCTTCGGCCCCTGGTGGTCGCGTTACTGGGCTTACACCGATCAGGAGCTCGACGAGCTGGTACGCGGCTTTCGCGAGAACTCGACGCCCCTCGACGTGCTGGTCATTGACATGGACTGGCACATAAGCCAAGAGCAGCTCAAAGCCATGGGCGAGACCGATCAATCGGGACAGCTGCTGGGCTGGACCGGCTACACCTGGAATAAGGTGCTCTTTCCCGATCCCACGGCGTTCTTGAAGAACCTGCACGATGAAGGACTGAAAACCACGCTCAACCTGCACCCGGCCTCGGGCATTCAGCCGTGGGAGCAGGCCTATCCGGCCATGGCGCGCGCCACGGGTATCGATCCCGCCACCAGGAAATACGTGCCCTTCGACCCCACAAACAAGAGATGGGCGACAGCTTACTTCAATCTGGTGCTGCATCCACTCGAAAAGCAGGGCATCGACTTCTGGTGGCTCGACTGGCAGCAGCAGCCCAGGACGAGCATGCCTGGCGTGAACAACACCTGGTGGCTTAACTACCTCCACTTCACCGATCAGCAGCGCGAGGGCAAGCGCCCGCTGCTCTTTCACCGCTGGGGCGGCCTCGGCAACCACCGCTACCAGATCGGCTTCTCCGGCGACACCATCTCGGTATGGGATTCGCTCGCCTTTCAGCCCTGGTTTACGGCTACGGCGGCCAACGTGGGCTACGCCTATTGGAGCCACGACATTGGTGGCCACATGCCCGGCGCCGTCGATCCCGAGCTTTTCACGCGCTGGGTCGAGTTCGGCGCCTTCTCGCCGATCCTGCGCACCCACACCACCAAAAATCCTGATGCCGAGCGCCGCATCTGGGCCTATCCCGAGCCCTATTCCTCCATCCTGCGCTCCACGTATCAGCTTCGCATGGCCTTGCAGCCCTACATTTATACCGAGGCCCGCCGCACCTACTCGACTGGCGTGGCGTTCCTGCGTCCGCTTTATTACGACTGGCCGGAAGACGATGCCGCCTACACCAGCAGGAATGAGTACGTCTTCGGCGACCAGATGCTGGCTGCGCCCATCACTGCGCCGGCAGACAAAATCTCCGGCCTCGCAGCCGAAAAGATTTGGCTGCCCAGGGGTGACTGGATCGAATGGCCCACCGGCAAGCGCTTCACCGGCCCCACCACCGTCGAGCGCAGCTTCTCCATCGATCAGATCCCCGTATATCTGAAGGCTGGAGCCATCGTCCCCATGCAGCCGGCGATGCTCTCGACGGGCCAGAAGCCAGTCGATCCGCTGATTGTGAACCTGTGGCCGCTCGCGCCGGGCACGAGTTCCAGCTACGCGGTCTATGAGGACTCCGGCGTCTCCGTTGACTACCAGCGCGGCGTCTATGCCCGCACGCCCATCCGCGCAACGCAAACCGGCGATACCCTCCGCGTCGAGATCGGTCCGGTAGAAGGCAGCTATCCCGGCATGATGAGATCCCGCGGCTACGAATTGCGCCTTCCTGCCGACTGGCCCCCTGCATCCGTCACTGTCGACGGCAAGCCCGTTCCGCGGTCCAGGCCCGGCCAGCCAGGCGGTTGGAGCTTCGAGGGCAACACGCTCACCACCGTCATTCCTGTGCCCGGCGGCAGCACTGCCGCCAAAGTCATCATCGAGGTCCGGCGCGCGCCGGGCCTTGCTGCGCGCCGCGCCGAGATCGATGGTTTTGCCGGCATAATGACCCGCCTGCGTGGCGCTTACGATGCCCTGCAACAGACCGGGCCGGTTGCCGGTCCCTCCATTGCCCTCGTCGATGCCATGCAAGCCGGCGACCGCCTCAGCTACTATCCTGAGCGCATCGCAACCGAGCTTGCCCATCTCCACGACGCGCTCAGGCAGGCACAAGCCGATGTCGCCACGCTCGCTCAGGGCTTCGAGCAGCGCTTGAGCGACCCATCGCGGCGGATCGGCGGAGCCACCCTGGCTCCGGCCGATGTCGAAAGCGAGAAGCAGAAGCGCCGCGACGCACTCCATCGCGCCGAGGCCCTCCTTACCGAGGCCGCCAGTGAAGACGAGGCCCGCAAGCTCGCTGCCGCCGATCCCAGCCTCAAGGCGGGACTGATCCGCACAGACGTCGCCGCGACGCGCGCAGTCTTTCTCCACAAGGGGAACTAGCTCAGTTGGGACGGAATAGCGATAATTCATCTGAGCAGACTTAGGAGATCGCCGCATGACAGATGAACAGTTCGTGTTGCAAAAAAAACCCAAGGCCATAGTGAAATGGAAGCAAAGCGAGCGGTCGAGTTGTTATATCGACGATGGCTTTGGACAAATACTCGGGATGACTCCGAATGATTTCCCGGCGCGTTCTTATCCTGAGATCATCGCCGCGGCATGGGAGCAGGCCAGGCAAAATCTGGGGCGTGTATCGTCAGTAGAATTACCCGCAAAGGAATTGTGATGCTGCGAAGAAATCTTGATCGCCGGGCGTTTCTGAATGCCTGCACCCGTGCCGGCATCGCCTCGCCGCTGCTTCCGGGCATTCTTTACACGCTGGCCGCGCAGGCGCAGGAGACAGGTTCAGGCGCGAATCCGGCCGCAAAACCGCCCGAGCTTCCCAAAGTAACACCGGAAATGCTCGACCAGGCGGCCATCCTCGCCGGTGTCGGCCCCTTCACGCCCGAGCAGAAGAAGATGATGCTCGACGGCCTCAACGAACAGCGCTCAGGGTACGACAAGATTCGCGCGCTCAATATCCCAAACTCAGTTCCTCCCGCGTTTGTCTTTCATCCGGGGCCCCCGGCGCGGCCTGCACAGAGCAGTGTTGCCTTCGCAGGTGTTGCTCCGCAACTGGTCTTCGACAATTCGGTATCCGGCGAGCCCAAGGCCCCGGCGAACCTCGAAGACCTCGCCTTTGCCACCGTGCTCGAGCTGGCCAACCTCATCTACCTGCGCAAGATCACTTCGCTCGCCCTCACGCAGATGTACATCGCCCGCCTCAAACGCTACGATCCCAAACTTCACTTCGTCATCACGCTCACCGAAGAGCGCGCGCTGGCGCAGGCCAGGGCTGCGGACGAGGATCTGGAGAATGGCCTCTATCGCGGGCCGCTCCACGGCATACCCTGGGGCGCAAAGGACCTGCTGGCCGTGAAAGACTACCCCACCACCTGGGGCGCGGGCGGCTTCGAGCATCAGTCCTTCAGGGAAGATGCGACCGTTGTGCAGCGCCTCGATGCGGCGGGAGCGGTGCTTGTCGCCAAGTTCACTCTCGGCGCGCTCGCCATGGGCGATAAGTGGTTCGGCGGGCGCACGCGCAACCCGTGGAATCCCGCGCTGGGATCGAGCGGGTCGTCAGCCGGCTCAGCCTCTGCCGTCGCCGCGGGCTGTGTGGCCTTTGCGCTCGGATCTGAGACGCTGGGCTCCATCTCCTCGCCTTCCACGCGCTGCGGATGCACCGGCCTGCGCCCCAGCTTTGGGCTCGTGCCGCGCACCGGAGCGATGGCGCTGAGTTGGACGATGGACAAGCTGGGGCCCATCGCTCGCTGCGTGGAGGATTGCGCCCTGGTGCTCGACGTGATTCACGGCCCTGACGGCAAAGACCCCTCGGCAGCGGTCAGTGTCGATTTCAATTGGAACCCTCAGTTTGATTGGAACAAGTTGCGCATCGGCTATCTGAAGAGCGAGTTCGACCCGTTGCCGCCGCTTGAGCTTAAGCAAGCTCCGCCCAACGAATCAGCAGATGACCAGAAGAAGCGCGAAGACGCGAACGCTGCGATGCAGGATGCCCGCGCCCGCCGCGATTATGATCGCCAATACGAACAGGCGGCGCTCACCAAGCTGACCTCCATGGGCGTCAATCTCATTCCCGTCGAATTGCCCCAGCTGCCCTGGGACGCCATGGTGCCGCTGCTCACCGCCGAAGCTGCCGCGGCCTTTGACGACCTGACGATGACCGGCCGCGACCGCCTGCTCACCGAACAGGGCATCGAGGACTGGCCCAACAACTTCCGCATTGCCCGCTTCTATCCGGCGGTCGAGTACATTCAGGCCAACCGCGCCCGCACGCTCGCCATCCGGCAGGTTTCAGCGCTCTTTGAGCAGGTCGACATCATCGTCACGCCATCGACCGACAGCCAGCTCATTGCAACCAACCTGACCGGCAATCCCGCGGTGATTTTGCCCAACGGCCTGCGCGGCGACGACGCACCTCCGCCGCCCGCGATCGACGACGGCGACCACAGAT
>JAJXXG010000177.1 GCA_021781255.1 Acidobacteriota bacterium | reverse complement strand
CATTCCAATAGAATGCACGGCCGGTTGTCCTGAAAACTGGCAGTTCGTGCGCCTGCAGAATTCCGGCAAACACGCGGGTATTCCGCAAACGCGATAGCCGCTCCGGCGAATCGGAAGCAATGCGCCAGGCGCATTGCTTCCCGCTCCTCGCTTTCACCCAATGCGCTCACATGCCTGCGCACAATCCCCCTCAGCTCTGAGCATTAGCCCGTGCGCGCCCTGCAGTCTATGATTGCAGTGATCCTGCGACGACGGACCTTGCCGCGTTCGCTGGACACTCAAGTCGGAGGTCGTGATGTCTCAACGACTTTTTGGGGCGAGAGCCCTGTTTTTTGCCGCAGTCACATTTTGCTCAGTTTCCTGTTTTGGACAGCCTGCCCCCGCGTCATCGCGCGGAACGTCAGCCCCCAGGCAGACCTCAAGTCCGCAATCAAACCACCCAGCCACCCCAAGACAGGCAGAAGAGATTGCCGGCGGCCCCTGGGTCCTCCGCAATACCACCTACAGGCCGCTCGACTTCACCCAGCAGCCCTTCGTGGGCAACGGTTATCTCGGCCTCCGCATTCCTGCAATCGGCCAGGGATATCAGGGCGGCAATCTCGGCGAATCCGGCTTCCCACTCTTCAATCCCCGTTACACCTCGGCATTGGTTGTGGGAGTCTACGAGAACGCGATCCGTCCGAACAAATTCCAAAAAAACGGCCCCTCCGATTACATCTCCTCGCTCCCCACCTGGTCCGAAATGGATTTCACAATTGACGGTCACACGCTCAACTCCAGTGTGCCGACGAGCCAGATTGGCGACTATCGCCAAAGCGTGAATATGCGTGCGGCAATCGTCACCACCTCCTTCCGGTGGACACCTGTGCCCGGCAAAGCCATCGACGTCACCTATGAAGTGCTTGCCAACCGTACCCACATGCATCTGGGCGAGATCCGCGTCACCTTCAAGCCTCATTTCAGCGGCCAACTCACCCTCACAGGCCTGCTGAACGGACAAGGCGCGGAGCGGATTCGCGCCACATCGCGCAAAGTCGACACGGCAACAGACATCTCCACAGTCGCGCTTCAAACGCCCGGCAGAAATACCGTCGTCGTCGAAAAGCAGTTGCTCCTTGCCGCTCCCGGCCTCTCAATAGCCGACCGTTCCGCGCTCACTCCCGCACAGCCCAGCGCCACCGCCGGAGAGCAATGGACCCTCAAAGTCAGCGCCGACCAAACCTACCACGTCATCAAGTACGTGGGAATCTCCACATCCAACGATCCCGGCGCACCCGACTCCGTCGCCGCGGCCACATTACGGCAAGCATCCCATGCCGGATGGCCAGCGCTCTTCACGGCCCACCGCCTCGCGTGGCAGCGGTTGTGGCAGCACAACATCACAACTCCCCGCGAGAACAAGCTGCAGGCTTCGGTCAACGGCGCGTTCTATCTCCTCTACTCCAGCATTCGCGCCGGGTTGGCATGGAGCATTCCGCCCGCTGGATTGTCGAGCGACAACTATGCAGGAGAGATTTTTTGGGACGCAGACACCTGGATGTATCCGACCCTGCTCGCCTTCCATCCTGAACTGGCCAAATCGGTCGTCGACTTCCGCTATGACACTCGACACGCAGCCGAGGCCAATGCCTCTCACGCTGGCTTCAAGGGTGGTTCCTGGGCCTGGGATGACGGCCCCACCGGAGCCTGCGGCGGCCTCGCACCCTGCGCACATTATGAAGACCACCTGCAGTCCGACATCGCTCTCGCACAATGGCAATACTTCGAGGCCACCGGAGACAGGCAATGGCTCGCCCAGCGCGGATATCCCGTCATCAAGGATGTTGCCGACTTCTGGGCAAGCCGCGTCACGCGCGAAGCCGATGGCAAATATCACATTCTCAAAGTCACCGGGCCCGACGAGTTCACCGCAGGCGTCAACGATGAATCAGCCACCAACGCAGGCGCAATCGTTGCCTTGCGCATCGCTGTTGATGCGGCCAGGGCCGTCGGCCAGTCCCCTGACCCGCAATGGGCCAACATCGCGGCAAACATCTTTGTCGCGGTCGATCCCGACGGAACCCATCCCGAATACGTCGGCTATAAAAACGAGACTGCGAAGCAGGCCGACACCGTCCTGATGACCTACCCCTTCCAGTACGTAACCGATCCAGCCATCGCCGCTGCCGACCTCAGGCGCTACATGGCCGTCACTGACCCCGGCGGTCCTGCCATGACCTCTTCGGTCGAGGCCATCATCGCGGCACAGGTAAGGCATCCCGGCTCGCTCGATTTCAAACTGATGCAGGAGTCCTATCTGCCCTTTGTGCGCGGCGCATACGATCAATTCCTTGAAACCCGCTATCTGGTCCCATCCGCGCGTCAGGGCCCGCCCACCTTCACCTTTGCCACCGGTGCCGGCGGTTTTCTGCAAATCTTCCCCTACGGCTTTGCCGGACTACGCTGGAACCCTTCGGAACTCACGCTCGCACCCACGCTTCCGCCGCAACTCAGCCCTGGCATCACCATGCACGGCATCCGCTACCATGGCAGCTCGCTCACCATCGCCGTCGGCCCGCACACAACCACGGTCACGCTCACCTCGGGAGCTCCCGTCGCCCTGTCCACCCCGGCCGGAACGCTCACCGTGCGTCAGGAACAATCCGTGCAATTGAAGACCGACAGGACGACGCTCAACTGAAGTACGGGCGGTAACCCGGGTGCCGGTTGCCGCATGAGTGGGAAACCAGGAAGGGAGCAGGGGCCTTAAGGCTCCTGAATACCAGCTCGCATCAAGAGGGGGATTCAGCCCGGAACCCTCCCACCCCACGCGGTTGCAATGGGTGTGCTCGCCGGACTTCAGGATTGTGCGGCGCGTTCGAGGGCCGCGATGTCGATCTTAATCATCTGCATGAGAGCGCGGTTGGCGGCGGGGTGGCGGACGAGCTGGCCGATGTTTTCAGGCACGACCTGCCAGCAGAGGCCGAAGCGATCCTTGAGCCAGCCGCACTGAATCTCTTTGCCGCCGCGAGTGAGATGCGACCAGTAGTGATCGATTTCCTGCTGATTGGCGCAGCGGATGAAGAAGGACACAGCCTCATTGAACTGGTAGACGGGACCGCCGTTTAGCGCGGTGAACTCGCAGCCGTCGAGCTCGAAGGAGATGAGGAGAACGGAGCCGGCGGGGCCGGAGGGATCGCTGGCAGAGCGAATGGAGCGGTTGAGAATCCGCGAATTGGGAAAGACGGAGACGTAGAAGTTGGCGGCCTCTTCGGCGTTCTGGTTGAACCAGAGGAACGGGGTGATGCGGGGAGAGGATTGCGTGACGCTCATCGGAGAGACCTCCTTTGGAAGTTGATGCTGCGTAAGAGAGTGGGCGGCCTCTCATCCGAAGACGCGGTCGAGTCCGAGCCAGCGGCAGGCGTAGCTCAGCTGGCCCACGTGGTAAGCCTCATGCGCGGCGAGGAAGTCGATCAACCCGGCGAGGGTTCCGTCGAGGCTCGGCGGATTGGCGGGACGCGCGAGGACTTCGGCAGTGGCGGATTCGAGCGCTGCTGCAACGGCCGGACTGGAATCCTGCCAGGCAGCGAGGACCTCGGCATGCGCGGGGTAGTCGGCCGTTACGGGACGGGATGCGCCGCGGGAGAACTGGTCGAACCAGGAACGCTGCCATTCGACACCGAGCGCTTTGAGCAGGCGGGAGCGCGTCCAGACCAGGTGGCAAAGGATCCAGAGAGGCGGATTGCAGTCAGCAGATGGCGCGGAGAGCCACTGTTCGGCAGAAAGGGCGGCAGAGGCCCGGGCGAGCATGCCGGCGTTTAGGCGAAAGATGGAGGCGGCGGGAAGAAGGCGCGGATCGATGGGCATGGGTGGGAGTTCTCCTTGCAGCGGCAGGATTGTGATGCGATGAAACGTACACTCCAACGACGCAGCGATGGGAACACAATTTCCTTGCAGAGTGCAAGTGAATATCTGTAGCGTGTGGGTGTGGGGCAGAAGACAACGGAGAAGCGGCGCTCGGGCTGCCCGGTGAGCATCTCGCTGGAGATGTTGGGGGATCGCTGGTCGCTCCTCATTATCCGCGACATGATGGTGCGGGGCTACCGGACGTTTGGGGAGTTCCAGCACTCGGGCGAAGGGATTGCGACGAACATACTGGCCGGGCGGCTGCGGCGGCTGGAGGCGGCGGAGCTGGTGAGCGCCGAGCCCGCGGCCGAGGACGGACGGAGCATCCATTACCGGCTGACGGAAAAAGGCATTGCGCTGGCTCCGGTGCTGCTGGAGTTACTGATCTGGGCGTCGCGGCATGAGGCAACGGACGCGCCAATGGACGTGATTGACCAGATGGAAGCAAACCGGGATTGGGTTCTGAAGGAGACGCGCAGGCGATGGGAAGAGCGCGATCTGACGCCGATGCTGCCGCCATTCCGGCCAGCAAAAGGGCCCATAAAAAAGCCGGCAAAGAAAGCAGCAAAGAAAAGCTGAGCAAGAAATCTAATAACGGGTGCGCGGAACGCCGAAGTGATACATGATGCCGACGGTGACTCCGTTGGGGGTCAGGTCATGCGGGCCGAGTAGGGCGTGCCAGAACTGGTATTCGTAATCGGCGCGGACGGACAGACGTGGGGTGAAGCGGTAGTCAACGCCAGCGCCGGGCGCCAGGACACTGCGCGTGTCATGGGTATAGGTGCCGACCGGCGGGAAGTCAATTGCGCC
>JAJXXG010000406.1 GCA_021781255.1 Acidobacteriota bacterium | reverse complement strand
GTTGGTCTAGGGATTCACGGTATCTCTATGCAAGTAGGCCCACGGGAGATCGACCGGCAATCCTGCGCGTTTCAATTGCAGACCATTCGGTGGAGACGGCCGCGGACCTGTCACCCTTCTCCAAGCTGTCAGGTCAGGTGGTCACCTGGTTCGCCCTTGCGCCCGACGGATCGATCATCTTCACCCATGAACTCAGCACGTGGGAGCTATACTCCATGCGGTACGAAGAGCGATGAGCTATTTCTGGGGCCGTCGTTCTCTTCGCGAAAAGGGGCCAGTTGTAGCGCTTCTCTCGAGATAGTTGGATCTTCAGCTTGGAACAAGCTCGCTCCGCATGAGTCGCGGCACGGGATCGAAGCTCCGATTACCTCGCGTCCCTAATCCGGAGACAATTCCGAAACTCGCACCCGGGTGGAGCTGTAGATGGAATTGCAGACCGACCATGTATCGTCACGGACAATTCTTCGCTTGCGCGATGTTCTTCGGATGACTGGACTCAGCAGATCGACGCTCTACAACATGATCAAGCGGAAGGATTTTCCACATCAGGTTTCGCTGGGAGCTCGCGCCGTCGGATGGGTCAAGCGAGAAGTCCAGAATCGGATTGAGGCGCGGGCACACCTTCGACCGGGATCGGGCGTGGCAAGCTCTCCGGAACGGGAGGTTGAGGCAGGACGCGGAAGCCTGAATAACGGGTTCGATCCGGGATTTCCCTTGGAGAGGCGGCGGGGAACTCGGCCATCCTCCGCGTCAGCCAGCGGAAAGGTCTCCGTCGGGAACGGCTCTCCTGACCTGAGCCAACTCGTATCGGTGGAAGCGAAGCTCTATTTCGACAAGAACACCCGGACATTTTGGCTTCACCTCCCTCCAGAGAGGTCGGATTGAGGGCCAGCCGTTGCTCCAACGAAGATGCGGCACCTATGTGTTCGCTTTGTCTGCATCTGTCTGATGTCAGGAAAGTTACTGGGAATTTGGATCCGTCAGATTGGATTCAACCCAAGCTTCAACCCAAGATGGCTGCTACGCACTCACATTTTCAATGACTTACACGTAATTGGCAGTTCCGGAACCGGTTGTAAGTCCTTTGTTTTGTGAGCGCACTCGCTTTGACACGGAAGAGGTCGCTGGTTCGAATCCAGTCGTGCCTACCATTTCAGACACATTATAAAAGACTTACATGCGGGACTCGATTTGCAGCTGACGAGTTCAACCCGTCGTCCAACCCGTGGTCCTTCTATTCGTCTGTCCCGACGTGCTTGAGTCTCAAAATTCCATGCCGGATTAGAACTCCGCAGCGGCGTTAACGAGATATGGGGCCTTATCACCGCCGCCATCGAAATTGAGCATGTGATTTTCACCAAACCCGTCGACCCGCAGGAAGACGATGACAGTCCCTTATCCTGGGTTGCCGCGAGCGCGGAGCATCCAATGTGATCTGAATCACCTTGGGTCAGGGTTCCCGGTCATACGCCCTGAATCGGGTCAGAGGTCGCTCGTGTGATTCTTAACGACAAGTTTCACGTTGGTACCATCGGACAGCGTCGGGGGGTGTCGATAGATGTCGCCGATGAACTCGACTTGGTCGTAGAGGTCGACTGGGTAGGCCCAATCGAGGCTGTCCGAGCGCAATGCGAGATCATGATTTCTGCTGGCAGCCCAAGTTGCCGGCACGGCCAACCGGACGCGAGATAGGTCCTGCGGCGCCCTTGATTTTGAATTGCTGACGCGCGAGCGACGTCACGGCCAGACGTGATTCCAGGCACAGACTAAAAGGCTGTTTCAGCTTAAAAAGCTAAAGTTGCGGATCGTGCTCTCCTCGCCTGGGTGAGTCTCACTGTCAGAGAAGAGCGGAGATCCGTATGATCCAGGGCTCGGTTACACGTTTCGGATACCCACGACGAGTGCAGGAACTGAGGCATGCACCGCGGGCTGTCCTGAAAAATTCGGAGAATCTCACGCTCCGCAAGTGGATGTGTGATCTGGAGGGGAGAGCCCGATAGGGTTCCACCTCCGACTACAAGCACGCATTCGGCCCGGTACAGAACAGCCGAGAAGAGCGCACGTCTGGCAGGCCACGCGGCTTGGCAACCTCTCATCAAGGAGAACAGCAATGAGGATTCAACGCTATCTCGCTCTCGGGTTGGCCGGGCTGAGCCTGGCATTGTGTTTTGGCGCGTCGTTGGCCTTGGCCGAGGATCGCGCTGCCGTCGCCGCAACGGATCCACTCGGCAACATGAATCGTCTGCCCGCCGCACTCGAGCGGACGGTCGGACTGCTCCGCACCGACCTCAAGGCGAACGGTTTCGCCGTCGCGCGGGGCTACTGGACGCTGTGGGGCGTGAACGAGTGCAAGTATCCGCTCCAGTCGGTCGGCTACTGCTACGGCAACAATCCGACGGCGCCGTACGCGATTGCGGTGGTGCCGACGTGGAAAGACGAGTACGTAGAACAGAAGTTCCACCACCTGCTGAACGAGCCACTGCGCAATATGAACGCAATCCACAGGCTGGACAAGCGCGAGGCACTTGTCGTCGTGGCCCAGCTTCCTCCGGAGGCGCGCTATTTCGGGATCGAGTCGAACGTTTTCACGCGAGAAGCTGCCTTCGACCCGAATAATACGACGGATCCGATCTATCCGAAAGTCACTGATTCACTGCTTCGGAGCATCCTGTTTGGCGCTTCGCCCGATCCTTCGCGGAGGATGATGGTGGCGAGCATCGGCAACAGCACGAACAACGCCGTCATCGAAAAGCAGACCGGAGAGACACCGTGGAGCAGGCCGGCCTACTTTGTGATTACGTCCGACGCCGACATGAAGGCGGCAATGATCAACGCGCTCGAACACGCTGGCGCTTCTTCGTCCGATATCTTCACTGAGCCCGTTGCCCCCGGCTTGGTCAAGCTGGGTCTCGACCGCTCGGCGGACGATCTGATCACCTACATCCGGTACTCCATGCCGGACGACCCGGTGGCGGGCGAGAAATGGCGCCAGGGACTGCCCCTCACGATCCTCCGCGTCCGCGACGTGAGCTCGCGGCAGTACAACAACCCACTTCCGATCCCCACATACGAGCCACGGACGGTGAACTACGATGAGACCCAGTTGACCAGCGACTTCGCGGCGCTCCGGGCCGCCGTGATCGCCAACTGGGGACAACAAACACAAGCGACAACCGCCCCGTTCTTCAGCGCCTACAAGTATCTCGATCTCATCGGCCAGCACTGCCTTGGTTATCCCGATCCGACGCGTGGTCCGATGGACTGCCTGGGCGACACGCAGGACGCCGATTACCAGATCAGCCAGTCGGTGCAGATCGACGATGGCCAGGTTATCGCCGTGATTGGGACGCTCTCGACAGAGACAGGGAATGCGACCTACACGAGCCTGTCGGTGAACTGGTTCCCAGAACTCGTCGGCGTAATGAACATCGATGACACCGATCTCAAGGGAACCGCTGCGAGCTTCGGGACCGCGAATTCCGGCCTGTTTTATGTGTTTTACGTGGCTCGCGACTGCACCGGACTCACGAACTGTCGCGAGGTTTCGACAAAGCTCGTGCCGACCGGCGCGATCATCAAACTCATACAGCGCAACTACATCAATCCGGGCTCGACAAATGGCCCGGATCCGGCAATGATTCTGAACCCTGTCGTGATCGTTCTCGATGGACGGAATAATCGTCCGTGAGTACAAGCGCATGGTCGATGCGGCGAATGCGCAAGGCAGGCGCGGATTTTTTCTACTCCGTTCGCCGCAGCGACTTCCGCTCAAGATGACAGCCCGGTTTTGGTGGGGTGGCTGTGTCCCCGTCAAACCGGAGATTAGAAAGAACGAAAGCAGATCCTTCGCTCCGCTTACGCCACGGGTCGCTGCGCGCCCGTCGGGGCTCCAGGCGAGCTTCGCCCAGAAGGATGACACGGACCTGGGAGGGGGTGCAAGGCGTGCTTCACTCATGATGGCAAGGCGTGGGTGTGGGTGGGAGGCGTGAAATCGGGGCGATGGGCGGGCAAAGCTTGGGCGGGCCGCGCACAAGGCTACCTCCAGATGATTTAATACGAGATGGGGGAGCGCTGCGTTGCGGGTGCTTCCGTATTATTGTGGAGGTATCCCGAAAGCGATGTATTCTTTTCGCCGTCTTGCCCTCTTGCTGGCGATGACTTTGCCAGCAGCGCACGTTCTTCCTGCCCAGAGCACGAGTTCGAGCAGCAGTTCCGCATCAACGACCCAGGAGCAGGCGCAGCAGTCAAGCGCCCCGAACCAGGGCGAGTTGAGCGTGCAGGCCCGCATCAAGGCGAGGCGAGAGCAGCGCCGCGCCCAGGCCATCCATGACGCCTATTCACCGAAGTACGAGGCGTTTCTTGGCACGGGGTTCCTGCGCTACAAGCCGGGCCCGAATGTGCAGAAGCTGGCGTTTTACTCGTGGGATGCGGCGGTGACGCGCTATTCGAGCGAGCGGCTGGGGCTGACGCTAGATGGGCGCGGCTACTACGGCACGGCCTATGTGGGGCTGAATCCCTCGTCCGTGACGCGGCCGGCCATCAGCGAATATGCGGTGATGGGCGGACCTGTCTACCGCATCTACATGCAGCCCAAGTACTCGATTTCAGGGCGGGTGTTGGGCGGAGTAGCGCTGAGCAATTTTTCAAGCGACACGAACGGATTTGGGAGCGTGGCGCTGGGCATGTACCCGGACGGCAC
>JAJXXG010000999.1 GCA_021781255.1 Acidobacteriota bacterium | reverse complement strand
CTTGCCCATCCATGCTCCTTCCTTACCAATCGCTCTCAATGCAACTGGTCCAGAATTTGCCGGGCACTCCAACACCGTCTGCTTGGATTGTTGAGTTGTGGTACTGAAAGCCTTGAGTTCAGGCGTGAGCTTTCTACCCCGAAGGAAGAAGTACGCCGCTGCGGAGCGGATCAAGTGGGGCGGTGGTCACGGCGTCCGCCTTATTGTCAGGTCTGCTACCTCTTGGACTTCGAATTGCCGCGATGCTGGTCCCCAGGAAACACAGCCGAAAGCTCAGAATCGCGGCGGCTTGTGCCGGAGTCCTCGGTTCGCTCTTCCTTTGATATGGCTGGGTGAAGGCAGGAGCGGCTTCTGCCAAGGACTGGAAGCTTCCGCTACGACCGAAGCTCCCGAAGAATGACAACTCAGCCGCATAACCTCTGAGGACGTGCGTTGTGCGGGGCTTCAGCCACGATTTCACCAATGTCGAGCCGCGTAGATTCGAGCGGTGTGTGCTCCTGTGCCAAAATTCGAACAGGGCGAGCATCCAATGGGCAACTGGACGGTATTGATTCGAATCCGGCCGAAGTAGCCAATTCCCAGCCATAAGGCTGCGTTGCTCAGATCCGCTCCTGTTTAGGTGATTGCGTGAAGTGTTGTCGCCTATGTAAAGTGCATGCAACCGCGATTTTTATTCTGGGATGAAAAGCACCTTGGGTAGCAGGTTGAAGCTTATTGGTTTCGCATTAACAGCATGGAACTCCCACTGCGGTGCGATATGAACCGGCGTGAATTCTTGGCCGCGCTCGGCGCGGGTGCCGCTGGGCTAGGCATTTCACAGGCCCAGGTGACAAGTGGTATGGCGTCACGCGGTGTTCGGCCGCAGCCGCGTGGCAAGCCGTCGGGGCTCCCATTTCATGCCCATTTCACCGATGTTGCCGTGAGCGCCGGACTGCATGCTCCAGTCATCTTCGGTCCGGTCGGCCACATGGACTATATCCTCGAGTCGATGGGCTGCGGCGTCGCCTTCATTGATTACGACAACGACGGCTGGCTCGACATTATTCTATTGTCGGGAACGCGCAGAAGCGGCCAAGTCAGCGGCGCAACCAACCGGCTGTATAAGAACAATCGCAACGGGACATTTGCCGACGTGACCGAGAAAGCCGGACTGGTCCGCCAAGGTTGGGCGTTTGGCGTCACGGTCGGGGACTACAACAGCGACGGTTTCGATGATTTGTTCATCACTGGCTGGCCGCAGAACGTTCTCTACCGGAACAACGGCGACGGCACATTCACCGATGTGACGAAGGAGGCGGGACTTCTGCACCCCGGCAATCGTTGGGGTACCGGCTGTACCTGGGTCGACTACGATCGCGATGGCCACCTGGATCTCTTCGTGTCAAACTACGTGGTTTTTGATTTCGACAAGGTCCCGCCTACCGGCAAAGACCCCAACTGCGACTACAAGGGTGTTCCTGTGAATTGCGGTCCACGCGGATTAATTCCCGAGCGCCCTATGCTGTACCACAACAACGGTAACGGCACCTTCGCCGACGTCACTGAGAGTTCGGGTGTTGGCGCCGTTACGCCTGCTTATGGCTTAACTGCGGTCGCGGCTGATCTGGATGGGGACGGCTGGCAGGAAATTTACGTTGCCTGCGATTCGACCCCAAGTCAGTTGTTTCATCGCAAAGCTCACGGTACGTTTGAGGAAATCGGCCTCGAATCGGGCCTGGCCGTGAACGAAGATGGCAGGGTGCAGGCTGGAATGGGGATTGGTGTTGGAGACTTCAACACAGACGGATTACTGGACATCCTGAAGACGCACTTTGCCGACGACACTTCGGCCCTGTATCAGAACATCGGCGACCTGCAGTTCAATGACGTCACTCTGCGCTCCGGCCTCGGAGTCGAAACTCGGTACGTAAGCTGGGGTGACGGAATCGTTGATTTGGATAACGACGGCCTACCGGATATTTTCTGGGTTACTGGCAGCACATTCCCGGAGGTGGAGAAGAAGTATCCCGAATATGCTTTCAAGTCACCGCGCATCTTGTTTCGGAATCTGGGCGGTGGACGATTTGAGGAGCTTTTGCATCTCGGAGGCCCCGCGATCGCCGAAGCGCATGCCAGTCGGGGCGTGGCTTTTGGGGACTTCGATAATGATGGTGACATCGATATTCTGATCATGAACATTAATGAACCGCCATCGCTCCTTCGCAATGATGTAAGCGGGTCGGCCCATTGGCTGAAGGTAAAGTTGATCGGCACGCGCTCGAACACCAGCGCCATCGGTTCAGTTGTTACAGCGGTGTACGGGAAGCGACGGCAGGCGCAGGCAGTAATGGCATCGAGCAGCTATCTCTCATCGAGCGATCGTCGCCTGCACTTCGGGTTAGGAGAAGCCACAATCGCAGATTTGGAGATTATATGGCCCAGCGGTATTCACGAATCTATCAAGGGCCTCCACGCTGATCATCTGGTTACTGTGAGAGAGGGAACTGGAGTGATCAAGCAGGAGCATTTTGGGAAATGAAGCATATCCTACTCCTACTCTTGTTATTGAGTTTCACCGCAATGGCTTTGAAGGCCCAGGACCGACGGCCGAGCGATGACGCCTTTCTTAGCCGAGGCGCAAAACTCATGCAGAGCCATTTGTTTGAAGAGGCAGCGAGCCAGTTCAAGCAGGCTCTAGCGGCCGATCCCGCTGACCCGCGCGTTCGATTTGAGTACGGGGTGTGTCTGTTTTCTCTGGGGCGCGACGACGCAGCGCGACACCAGTTTGAGGAAGCTCGTCAGATAGGCGGCAAATCGCCATACGTGACTTACTATCTCGGGCGGCTCGATCTATTATCCAATCGATATCAATCAGCAGTTATGCAGCTTTTGTCGATCTCCAAGGATCCACCATTCCCCGACACGGCCTTCTATTTGGGCGTGGCATACGTCTCATCTGGCCAAGAGAAGAAGGGAATTGATTGGCTTGAACGGGCGGCCAAGCTCATGCCGCACGATTACCGCGTGCATTACCGACTGGCGCGAGCGTACTCAACTGCCGGGCGGCGGCAGGAGGCTGCGCGTGAGTACAAGCTGTATTCACAGGACCTGAGTGAGCATAAGAATACCGAGACCGAAGTTCGTGCCTGTTCAGAGGCTCTACGAACTGAGCCGCCGACCACTGCCCATACAATCTGCCAGCGGATATATGACCCCAATGATCCGGACAAGTTGACCTTACTTGGACAGCTATACGGCGAGGCAGGGGCATTCAAATATGCATTGGGCCCGCTCACGAGGGCTGTTCAGCTTGATCCAAATTCCTTTGAGGCGTGGCATAATCTTGGTCTTACGTACTTCCGGCTGAAGCAATATCAGAATGCGAGAGCTCCCTTGGAAAAGGCGGCTCAGCTCCGCCCGGAGTCCTACGATGCAGTTGTGCTTCTCGGCGCAACGCTCTACATGCTGGGTGATGACAATGCGGCTTTACCTGTTCTGGAGCATGCTCACCGCCTCAACCCTGGGGATACGCAAACCGCCGCGGTGCTCGACAAACTGAGAGTGGAGCTGAAGAAGAAATGAGGAACAGGGATATCGCCCCCAGATCGATCAGATTCACGATTCTTTGATCTGGTGAATTTGGTTCGCCGGAACGTCTCGCAGAACCTGCCGCGTGCCGCTAGGCCAACGTATTTCGACGAGCTTGACGGAATGAAAGGGACCCAGGCCAAAGTGCACGCGATGGTCTCGCGAGGCCTGGTATCCGGCACTTGTTGAAACGATGTCGTGCTGCCGGCTGCCATCCTCTGTAGTAATCGTGAGCTGAGCGCCAATCGCCATGCGATTGCTCCTGGTTCCGGTTAAGTGGAATTTCACCCAGTTATTTGTATTGGATGTGACGTTGCGCAGGATTCGCGCGTGGTTATGGCCCAGAGCTGTGGTCACGATATCAAGATGGCCGGTGTTGAACAGGTCGCCGATGACACATCCGCGATAAGGCATGGCTACCTCAATCGCCGGTCCGCACTGCTTTGATACGTTCTCGAATTTCATGTGGCCCATGTTGCGGAATACCGAGAACGGCTCGGCATACGTGCGGTCAGAAAAGTCCGCGATATTGTCCAGAACGTTGCCGCGCGCTACGCAGAGATCCTTTAATCCGTCATTGTCGAAGTCGCCGACTCCGTTGCCCCATCCCGACATTTCCATCGTGTACTGAGCTAATCCGCTTCGGCCGGTGTAATCATCGAACATGCCTTTGCCTATGTTGCGAAACAAAGGGAAAGTCTCCAGCTCGGTAGCAGTGATCCAGACGTCCGGCAGGCCGTCGTTATCCAGATCGCGAAACTCAGCACCCATGCCGGAAACAGCCTGGCCGCTTTCGGCAAAAGCTACGCCCACGTCGAGCCCAACCTCCTCGAATCGCTTGCCTCCGATGTTGTGGAACAGCGAGTTGGGCATGTTGTCGTTGGCTACAAAAATGTCGATGAATCCGTCGCCGTCAAAGTCGTTGAAGCCGATCCCCATGCCCTTGACAGGCGTCCTGGAGATTCCGGTCTCCTCAGAGACGTCAGTGAAAGTTCCGTCTCCGTTGTTGTGGTAAAGAGTGCATCGCAGCGGCTGGTAAAACTTCGGGTGGCAGTAGGCGCGTTCTCGCCCGCCACCCATGCACACGGGGTCTCCATCGACATGCCAGCGACAGTAATTCGAAACGAACAGGTCGAGTTTCCCGTC
>JAJXXG010001279.1 GCA_021781255.1 Acidobacteriota bacterium | reverse complement strand
AAGGCAGTCTCGACGTGATTGTTGGAGATGTGATGGGGAAGGGAACTCCCGCAGCATTGCTTGGTGCGGCAACCAAGGCATATTTTCTCAAATCGCTCAGCTACCTCACGGCGCTCTCTTCGTCCGGCGTCTTGCCCGAGCCTCGCGAAATCGTAATGCTGGCGCACGCTCAGATCGTGCGCAAACTGATCGACCTGGAAAGTTTCGTGACGGTTTGCTATGCGCGCCTGAATGCCGCAGAGCATCGCCTCGACATGGTTGACTGCGGACACACTGGAATTATTCATCTGCATGCCGGTACCGGGCTGACTGAGGTACTGCACGGCAACAACCTTCCGCTCGGTGTTAGTGAAGGCGAGATATACGAGCAGAGATCGGTTCAATGCCAGTCCGGAGACCTTCTGTTACTTTTTTCTGACGGAGTGACCGAGGCGCGCAATCCGCAGGGCGATCCCTTTGGGTCCGATCGCCTGGAAGAGTGCGTCCGGACAAACCGCGACCTGGACCCTGCGGCGCTCGTTGCAGTCATCCGCAATGCAGTTCAGGACTTTACTGGAACAGACCGCCTGAGAGACGACCTGACGAGCGTGGCCGTGCGTATGGAAGAGGTTGAGATTCCGCTGGCCAACGATGAAGTTGAGATCCGGAGCGACCTTCAGCAGCTTCGACGCGTGAGGGAGTTTGTGCGTTCCTTCTGTGCAGGTCTTTCTTCCGCAATATTGGAGCACACAGACAAGGATGCTCTGGTGTTGGCAGTCAACGAGGCAGCCAGCAACATCATGAAGCATGCGTACCATGGCCGCAAAGACCAACGGATTGACCTTGAAGGCCTGGCATTTCGCAATCGTGTGGTCATCGTGTTGCGTCATTCCGGGGAACCATTTGAGCCGGCCAGCGTCCCTTCAGTTGAACTGAACGGTTTGCGCGAGTCGGGACTGGGACTGCCCATGCTGACACGATGCGTTGATGAAGTCCGGTATTATCGCGATGGGCGGGGCAGAAGTTGCGTGGCCCTCACGAAAGTGTCTCGTAGTACGACGGAAAGGAAGACAGGCTTCCATGCAAATAGCCGTTGGAAACAAAGATGACGTAATAGTCGCCCGCATACCGGTTGCAGATCTGGACGCGGCCAACAGTGGCGAGTTCAAGCATGACATTGCGCCCATCCTTGAATCTGGAACCAAAGTGGTGATCGACCTGAGCGCTGTTCGATTTGTGGATAGCTCCGGTTTGGGCGCCATGTTGTCCTGCCTGCGTCAAATGACAGCGAGAGGCGGAGACCTTAAGCTCAGTGGGATGTCTAAACAGGTGCGAGCCACCTTCGAGCTCGTGCGGATGGATCGCATATTCGACATTTTCGATACGGACGAGGCAGCAATACTCGCTTTCAAGTCGTGAACGAAGTATTAAATTTGGTTCTGTGGAGCGTAACCGAGGAGTGACTGAGGAGTTGATATTCGTCTAGCGCGCGACCAGAACAACGCTCGTCCGTGGACCAACCTCGTATCTGATTAATTGGCCGGCGGGTAACTCTTCTCCGGGATTCAGGTAATCGTGAGGCGGTGTGTTGCCGGTGTCCACCGCGATGCGCCAGATTGCCGGCTCCTGCGAGCGAGGCAGCAGAAATGAGATTCCGTGCGTTGCGGCGTTGAACATAAGGAACAGCTGCGGCGTGCCCTCTGCATGCACCAGGCATGCAACAGCTTTGCATGACGGGTCCTGCCAATCTGGTGTATTTCCGTCGGCCCCCATCCATTGAAGGTCCGCGGGAGTATAAAAGGCCTCCTTGCGCAACACTGGATATGCACGCCGCAGACGAAGCACGCCTCGTGCAAATCGGAATAGGTCTTCGTTCCGGCGCAACAGAGACCAGTCAAGCCAGCTTGTCGCATTGTCCTGGCAGTAGGCATTGTTATTGCCGCGCTGGCTGCGGCGGAATTCGTCACCGGCGAGCAACATAGGAACGCCGCGTGAAATCGCAAGAGTAAGCAGGAAGTTGCGAATCTGTCTGCTGCGCACCGCTTCAATCGCGGGATCATCAGTTTCCCCTTCCAGTCCGTAGCTGGCGCTCAGGTTCTCCTGCATTCCGTCGCGATTGTCCTCCCCGTTGGTCTCGTTGTGTTTGCGCGTATAACTTACGAGGTCGTTCAGGGTAAAGCCATCGTGGCAGGTGATGAAGTTAATGCTGCACTCTGGCCCTTTGCCTGATCCGTAGTAGATGTCGGAGCTGCCCGTGATGCGGCTCGCGAAGCGTCCGAGCATGCCATCGTCCCCTCGCCAGAAACGACGCACATCGTCGCGATAGCGGCCATTCCATTCGGCCCAGCGCCGGTCTGCGAAGCTGCCGACCTGGTAGGCGCCGGAGGCGTCCCATGCCTCCGCAATCAATTTTGTGTCTCGGAGAATTGGATCCTCCGCTATGCGTTCCAGCAGCGGGGCGTCGGCAATTACGTGGCCGTTGCGGTCACGACCGAGCACCGAGGCCAGATCGAATCGGAATCCGTCTACATGCATCTCCATGACCCAGTAACGGAGTGCATCCAGAATCAGGTCGCGTACCACAGGATGCGAAGCGTTGATCGTTTGCCCCGTTCCGGTGAAGTCTCGATAGAACCGCCGGTCCTCGTCCAGCCAGTAATAGATCGCGTTGTCGATTCCACGAAAGCTGAGGGTCGGTCCCAACTCGTTTCCTTCCGCAGTATGGTTGAAGACCACATCCAGAATGACTTCGATATCCGCCTCATGGAATGCACGAACCATTTCGCGAAACTCAAGAACCTGCGCGCCAGCCTTGCATACGCTGGCGTAGGAGGCCTTGGGCGCAAAAAAGCCAACGGGATCATAGCCCCAGTAATTCGTCAGGCGCTTGCCAGTCTGCGGATTGTAGTGCGAGAACTCTTGCGTGTTGAATTCCTGAACCGGCATTAACTCGACCGCAGTGATGCCAAGATCTTTAAGGTACGGAATCTTTTCGATCAGTCCGCGAAAGGTTCCGGGACTTGTGACGCTGGAGCCGGGATGGATGGTGTATCCGCGCACGTGCAACTCATAGATAACGGTGGGCTCCCACGGATGGCATAGAGGTTGGTCTCCCCGCCAATCGAAATCTGTGTGGGCAATGATGGATTTGGGAGCCGAAGCTGCATCATCCACCTGCGACATTGTCAGATCAATCTGCGGCGAAGAAGGATCGTAGCCCAGCGCCTCCGCAAAATCGCGGTCGGGTGCCATGCAGATCGCGGTTGCGTAGGGATCGAGAAGCAGCTTGTCCGCGTTGAAGCGGTGTCCCTCACTCGGGCTATAGGGGCCTGCGATGCGAAATCCGTAGAGCTGACCGGGACGAATGCCCTCAAGCCAGATGTGCCAGATGTCGCCGGTCTTGTTTCGAGCTGGATTGAGAATGTAAGTTCGAGCCGGTTCCAACTGGTTTGGGAAATCAAACAGGTCAAGTCGAACCCCAGTTGCATGGCGGCTGAAGATCGCGAAGTTCACACCGTTCGCCCTTACATGAGCGCCAAGAGGCAATGGCACGCCAGACCGTGCAGACTGCACCTCACACAGCGCAAGCAGCCGATCCAGGTCAGCCATTGATTCGGCCTGCAGCAATGATCTCTCTTTTGCCACGGCGTTCTCCCCGGAGGCCCCGAACCTCAAGGCCCTGACCATAATAGACCGATTTGGGTCGGTGGGGAGAGCGAGATACGAACAATTTGCACGAGAATAAAGGCAGGGCTTGACGACGTCGTGCTTTCTTCAGGCTGCGGTATAGGAACAATCGACCTTGAAGGCCAGCCAGTTCACGGTATTCCAGACGAGGGTTGAAGAGGTTGCCTATGACTGAACTCGGTAAGGCGCTTCTCGGGATCGGCTTTTTGCTGATTTTCATCGGAGGTCTTTTGGTGCTTGCCGGGCGCATGGGACTGCCGCTGGGACGCCTGCCCGGCGATATCGCCTACCGGGGCAAGAATGTCTCTGTATTCATCCCGATAGGCACTTCGATTTTGATCAGCGTCATACTCTCGCTCCTTGTCTACCTGATCTCGCGTTTTCATCGATAGAGGCTGAAGCAGGTCGCGGCTATCGCCAGTTGCAAAGCTGACTCGCGAAGACGGCCAAAGCGCTATGGTCTGCCTGGTTGTGAGCTGCGGGTGCGCAATCATGAGCGAAAAGCAAAGCGGCGCAGCCATCGCTGGCTGCGCCGCTTGTGCTCCGACCCGAACAATGTGTCCGGACTCTGCGAACAGTGCTCTAGAACAGGTTCCAGAGCGATTGATTGTAGACCTCGTGGTGGTACTGCACCTCGAAGCCTTTGACGAACGTGCCCAGCGCGCGGGGGCAACGATCTGCAGATGCCTGCTTCAGGTCAGCAAACCGGCCCTGCACGTCGGAGCCAATGATATTGGCAATCCAGTTCGACGCCTTGAAGTCGTCGATCGCCTGCTGGATGTGGTCCGGCAGGTAGCGCTGCGCCTGGCGGAGGTTGTCAATTGATGCCTTGCTGCCGTCAATGCCAGTCTTGAAAATCGAGAAGAGTGTCAGGTAAGGGTTGGCATCGGGGGCCACCGACCGCACCTCAACACGCATCGACTTCGAATTGCCAATTGGAACCCGGACCATCGAGCCGCGGTCCGTTGCCGAGGCCTTGATCTGGTTAGGGGCCTCAAAATGTGGATCGAGGCGGCGATAGGCATTCACGCTTGGATTCAAGATGAGGCAGATA